>JAQTXJ010000125.1 GCA_028688815.1 bacterium
TAGCAAATGCAAGGCTTACTTTGGGTATAAGCAGACGGGTTTCTATATTCCCGCCTATTGTAGCAAGCAATGATTTCGAGTTTTCCATAAAAAATTTTGGAGAACTTACTCCGTGATATCTTAATATTTTTTTTGTCTTGAGTTTGAGTATAAAATCCGTTAAGATAGAACCTTCACCATAAGAATAAATCAGAATATTTTTCTCGGATGAATGGGTATAATTGAGAAAAAACTTTGCACCGCTATTTTTTTCCGGGTCTATGGTAAATATGTCCGATATATAACCAAGTTTTTGCAATGCTTCTCTTGTTTCTATTATATCGTTAAACACCGCTCCTTCAGCAGCACGGGGATAAAAGCTTGAAACAAAATAATCAACTCGTGTTTTCATAAAATTATATTTTATCTGCTATTATAATTTTTGAAGTATCTACTTGCTTAAACTTTGCATAAGGAAGAAGCCGGAAAATTAATTTATTAATAATTCCTCCTTTGGGTTCCATAGAACTTACGGTAAACCGGTTAAAATCTACCGTAAGATGTGGCAACAAAGCTATGACTTTTAGCCCGCATTTTTTAAAAAGTCTATTGATTTTTTCTTCCGTGTAATATCTTAAATGTGTTTTGTCATACTGGGCATAAGTTATATAAAACTCTCTAAACCAGATATTACATTCCATAGGAACAGTTGCTATTATTCTTTTTTTCGCAACTCTTACTGCTTCAAATAATGCTTTTTCATCATCTATATGTTCAAGGATATCAAATAATATAGAAGTATCAAAACTATTATCCTTAAAAGGTAATTGTGTTACATTCCCACAAATAAAATTTCGTTGTCCTGAAGGTAAAAATTCTTTTACAAAATCCATACCATAAATAACTTTATTTAGTGAAGCAATATAAGGGATATATTGTCCTTTTCCACAAGCAATATCTAATACGTTTGTTCCAATAACAAAATTTGATATAGCATGGATTTTTTCTTTATTAATTCCACCAAAACCTTTTTCTTTACCTATTTTAGCATAGTAGTCTATATAATCCGAGGGTAAAAAATCTTCTCTTTTATAATTCATTTAATTTTGAGAGATAATCTTTTTTGCTAATTCTTCTATTTCTTTTATCGCGTTTTCATTAAGTAGAATTTGTTTTTTTATACTATTTTTTAATAAATATTTTTTAATTTTAAAAAGTACTTTACGAATAAAATACAATTTTATTAATGGGTCTACGGAAAATAAAGACGCTTGCGCTTTTTGCAATTTACTTTTTGATTTATAAAGATTACATAAAGTTTCCTCGTCTTTTAGTTCTAATGTTGGATACTCTTGTTTTAGAACTTCAAGAGTTGAACTGTTATACTGTTTCCCTTTTACTTTCTCCTTAACCCTTTTTAGAAGTTCTTTTTCCTTCACTTTATTGCATTTAATTTCAAAGGTATTCATTTCTTATTATTGCTAAGCAGTTACCTGTTTCAAGTAATTTTCTATTTTAGCTATCATTTTTTCCGTTGAGAAATTTTCTTCAACAAATTTAGGAGCGTTACTGCTTATTTTTTCATATATATTATTATTATTAATCAGCAATTCTATTTTTTGGGCTAATTCGTTGGCATTACCCGGTTCAAATGTTAAGCAATTTTCTTCATTTTTCAATATTTCCACACTGCCGCCTGTAGTCGTGCTTATTACGGCTAATCCGGCTGTCATTCCTTCAAGTAAAGTAAGACTAAACGGTTCATCCCATACGCTTGAAAATATTAAAGCATCGTAATCTTTATAAATCTCTAATATTTCTTCTCTTTTATATTTCCCTTTATATATTACGGGTAAATTTTCCAAAGAAATTAAAGAATTTATCTCTTTAAAATAGTTCAAATCTGTCCCTCCTATTAGAGTTAAATTAACGTTAAATCCCTTTTTTGTCAATATAGATATTGCCTTAATAATTGTAAGAGTTCCTTTATTGGGTATTATACTGCCGACATATAATAACTTAAATGGGCTGGATACCCCAAATGGTTTATGTGGAATTAATTTTATGGGAATTCCACAATATATTACAGGTGAATTTTTAACATTAAAACCGGATTTAATATACGATTCTTTAAGGAAATTACTCGTAAAATAGCTAAAATTTAGGTTAAAAGATTGTGATTGTATGGGCAAGATATATTTAGTTAATCCGTTTAAGAAGTTTTTAGTTATCAGGGCTTCAAATTTTAACTTTATAAATCTTGAGATTGGTAATTCGGGAGATTGTTTTCGGTATATCAACCAGTTATCCATAATTCCTTCCCCGGAGAGCCAGTAATCAGAGATATCGTAAACCGCAGGGGTTTTATATTTCTCTATTGTTCTAAGCAAAGATTTGCTCAACCCACCCATATTAAAAATGTATATTAG
This sequence comes from bacterium, assembly GCA_028688815.1. Taxonomy (GTDB): domain Bacteria; phylum Hydrothermota; class UBA3073; order JACQXS01; family JAQTXJ01; genus JAQTXJ01. The sequence goes on from JAQTXJ010000125.1 coordinate 2,409, forward strand.
GTCCGGATTAGTTTGTTTTATCGTATCTGTTAAAATTTTATTATCTTTTAATTCTCTTGTAATAGTATTTTTCAGGGAAACGGTTGTCGGGTATTTATCCTGAAAATGCAGTTTTCTATGTATGTTATTTTCTTCCGGCATATCAAATCTATCCAAACTCAATTTATAGTCCCCGGTAAGGACAGTAATTTTGTGGCCTCTTTGTACCAGATTATCTAGAATATCTTTGCATCTCAATTCGTATCCTCCGATAAAATATGGCGGATAAAGATTAGAAATTACTAATATATTCATAACGTTATTAAATACTCTAATTATCAGGCAATCCTTAGTCAAGATGTTTTTTAGGTAAATACCTATTAATTGTACAGGAACGGTATTGGGCTTCCTTAACATACGGCAAGTTTACACAGAAAAGAGAGTATAGATTCTTCGCTACGCTCAGAATGACAAGCAGGCAGGCAAGGAGTTGACTTGCCACAAACAACAACAGCTTGACAAATTATTAAAATTACATTACGAATATATCTATATTTAATAACTAAATTGGCACTATATCCATATTTAGGCAACTATGAAACAAATATCTAATAGCTCAGAAGAAACATTAGAATTCGGGGAAAAATTAGGCAAAAAGCTAAAAAAGAATACACTTATAGCTTTATACGGGGAATTCGGTGCCGGGAAAACGGTTTTTGTTAAAGGTATAGCCAAAGGGCTTGGTTGTAAGATAGATGTGAACAGTCCAAGTTTTGTATTTATGAACGAATATCAGTGTCGAATGCCATTGTATCATATAGATTTATACAGAATAAACAAGTTAGAAGACATACTTAGTCTAGGATTAGATGAGTTGTTTGAAAGTCAGGGAGTTTGTGTGATTGAATGGGCAGAAAAAGCAACAGGATTATTACCCGCTAAAAGAATAGATATAAAAATCAATATTTTAGACGACGGGAAAAGAGAAATAGAAATTAATGAACAACAATTTTTTTCTTAAAAACGAAAGAGCAACCCACGCTCATCAAATGATATAAAATCCTACTTTATAGTTAACAAAGCGGACTTGATAAATCAAGTCCCTACATCAGAGAAATGTATTATTTATTAAGTATCAAGTAGAAAACTATACAAAGAACAAGAGGTTGAAGCGAGGGCTTCAACCTACCCAACAAACGGGCGAACAGCAGTTCGCCCCTACAATACAACAAAAAACATTTTTAATCCCGTCGTGGCGGGACCTAAAAACATCGTTTCCTCCCCTCCAAAGGCGGGCAGGCAAGAAGAATGGCGGACAAGTTTGCACTCCAAATAACAAACGGGCGAACGGCTCACCGCCTAAGGCAACAAACGCAAGGCTCCCGCCATAGCGGGATAAATTCCGCCTTGCCCTACAAATAGACATTGTCCGAGCAAAAACACCGTTTTTGCACTCCAAATAACAAACGGGCGAACAGCAGTTCGCCCCTACAATACAACAAAAAACATTTTTAATCCCGTCTTGGCGGGACCTAAAAAAACCGTTGCCGAAGTTGTGAAGAACTATACTGGAGAAGAAGAATATAGCTATTAGACCCTTCGCTCCGCTCAGGGTGACGAAACTTCGTTTGGGATAACATCTCCTAAAGGTTACACCAAAGGAGTTGTAAACAAAAAACAATTTTTTCAGCATACTAACGATTAATTATTGACAATAAATATTTTATTATTACATTGGGAAAATTATGAGACTATATGAATATGAAGGTAAGATGTTGTTTAAAGAGTACAAGATTCCTGTACCCCGAAGTGTATTAATAGGGAACATTTCCGAACTTAGCGAACTCGATAAAGTTGTTTATCCCGTAGTATTGAAAGCTCAGATTTTTGTTGGCGGACGCGGGAAATCAGGAATCATTAAAATCGTTAATTCTTATTCCGAAGCCGTAGACGAGATAAAAGGTATGCTTGGCAAATCCGTTTCCGGATACGAAATAAAAAAGATTCTTGTAGAAGAGAAGATTCCTATATCTCACGAATTTTATATTTCGGCTACGATTGACAGGACTATCCATAAGCTTTTGCTCATTGTTTCAAAAGAAGGTGGGATGGATATAGAAGCTATAGCAAAAACTTCCCCAAAAAGTATAATAAAACAATATGTTGACGTGGGAGTTCGTCCTGATGCATATCTTGGAAGACAACTTGCAAGTAAAATGGGAATTACCGGTAACGGAGTGGTTGAAGCAGGCGCGATTATATCAAATATGTATAATTTATTTCTTGCTTGCGAAGCAAAGCTTGTCGAGATAAACCCGCTTGTTCTGACATCAAACGGGAAATTCATTGCTCTTGATTCGAAGGTTGACATTGATGAAGACGCAATGTTCAGACATCCTATTCTAAAAAAACTGGGAATAGAAGCCCGACATGAAGTTGG
>JAQTXJ010000045.1 GCA_028688815.1 bacterium
ACTTAATTTAATTTTTAAGCATAATGACTTTTAGTAATAAATTCTCTTTTTCTCCGCCTGAGGCGGATAGTTTAACAAAATAAATACCATTGCTGACAGAAATACCTGTTTCATTACATCCATCCCAACTTAATTCATACTTCCCCGGTTTAAAACTCTTATCTACTACGGTTTTAACAAGTTTGCCGCTTAAATCGTAAACGGCAATATTGATTTTCGTTTCTGACATTCGAACGTTAAATTTTATATATGTCTTTTTATAAAAAGGATTCGGTTGGCTCTTGAAGTCTATAATGTTAGAAAGTTCCAATGCTTCTTTTCCTTTATTTGTAGTTTTGACTCCAAAAGTATTCATTATAGAGTCAAGTATTCCAACCCTTACAAATTCCGAGTTTATATCCGAAATCCTAAATCTATTGCACCATATTTTATACCCATCCCCGCCATTTTCATAATAAAAACCCGTAATAACACCCGTGGTATCTTTAAACACGGCGCTGCAATTAAAAGGGACAAACCATTCTTTTGTCAATGGCTTTGACGACATAAATGAAACTCCCTTTCCCGACATATATGGCAAAGCAGGCTCTTGAATAATTTTCCCATCCAAGAACTTACTTAAAAACGTATTATTTCCCTCTATATAAATATTATAACCCGGTTGTAGCAAATGTTCAAGAGAATCCAGACCAGCAGTATCACAAATAAAAATCGACTTGAACCCCGACAAATATGGATAAATAGAATAGGCAGGAAAAAAATCAATAGAATTGATTTCCGCTCCTTTGCAATTCAATTCTCTTAATATGCTGCTTATGGTAGTATCTCCATGTGCAGAGCCTCCTGAATGAAAAACTATAAAATCACCTGTCCTTACATAACTAAAAGTAGAAAAAGTATCGTTACTTAAATTCTCATCGTATGCTAGAAATACCTCAAAATTGAACTCATATTTAACTCCAACACCTTCCACAATCCATTCGGGGAAATTAATTACTTTTTGTTCAAAAGCCCCAAGACTATCTATAAACATGCGTTCATTATAAATAATATTTTCACTTGAATCTATTGTGCAATAAACCTCAAAATTCATTAGGGATTTTGTTCCAAAATTTTTCACCAAACAAGTAGGAGAAAAAACTGTATCTAATGGCAAAAATCCTATAGGATTTTTTATTATACCAACATCCGTACCGGGAAATTTTTTAAAACTAAGCGACGGATCCCCAAATATTTTAAATTCTCCTGTAGTTATAGTATCCTGCGGAAAATTTAACTTATACCACATTTTTGCCCGCAGAAAAGCTTCTCCTATATTATTTATTTCGGCTAAATATTTCAAAAAGATATAATTAAAACTTTGACTTCCTCCCGATAATGAATCCTGCCACGGATACATATATACGGAAGAAGATTCCGGACAAACTATAGAAGCTCCATTTTCTTTTAAGAATTTTTTAGCGTTAAAAGGAGCAAACACAAAAAAAGGTGTATGTGAAAATATCTTAAAATTAGTCGTCTTTATTTCTTTAGAGTCGGGTATGCCATCTCCATTATCCCACATCCACTGCTTCCCAATACTTAGAAAATTAATTACTGAATGTCCGTTAAAAATTTCTTCGCTTTTACATTCAGAGTAATTCCAATATGGAGATACAACATCTTCCAGAAGATTTAATAAATCTTTTTTTGTTTCATAATTTACCCTCTCAAGACCCTTTTTTATTCCGCCACTTGTAGTACCTGCAGTAATCGCTTCTACGAATAATATATTCTTATGCTCTTCTGCAAGCTCAAATTCTATTATGTGCTCAAGGATAGAAGCAACAATAATAGAATCCGTATACGGTATTCTTCCTGAAATTACGCCCTCTATTTCTTTAACAGGGTTACCAATTACAAGCAAATATTTAGGTAAATATTTTAATTTTTTATCTTCGGTAACAATTTTTACTTTATATCCTATACTTTTTTTCCACTCAGCAAAAGATTTAACCGAAGACAATAACTCTTCGGGCGTAATTATTACATAATCGTAAGGCGAAACTATCTTATTTGTATACCATTTCTGCAATTCATCATAGTTAACTATTTTATCTTCTATTATACTGTCTAATGTCGTATCAACCGGCAAAACCCCAGGCATATAGTGACTCCCATAACTAAATTCTATTGTAACATTAGGGGAACAATAAAGCTTATTAGTATTCGTCTCGTAAGTATATGGATAAATTATTACTTCTGCTAAGTTATAATTACAAAATTTTATAGTTCTAAGATATTGACCCGGTTTTTTAGGAAAGATATAATTTAGATTATCTGTAGAATCATCGGTTATTAAACCATTTTTTGAGTAAAATTCTTCTTCTTTTACAAGTGTCCCTGAGGTTCTTGGATAGTAGGGAACACTTAACAACGAACTCTCCCTCGTTATTTTACAATCTACAACCTCACTTCCGGGAGGTATCGCCACCCATACCAATTTACATGGTAATTGAGGTTTGCCGGGTTCTATTGTTACACCAAAATCGTGCGGGGCAATATTAAGATGTGATGTTTGGTTCGTAATCTCATAATCAGGAATATGAACTCTATAAATATTTGCAAATGTATATGAAGCACAAAAAAGAAAAAAACAAAACAAAAAGACTTTTCTCATTATAAAATCTTAATTTTAATTTAGTTATTTAAACATATAGTTTAACTGTATCCCGTTTGATTCAATATTTAAACCATAATTTTGGGGAACCTTGTATGCTACCATAAGTGCGCTTACCAAACGGTTTGCTAATGCTATACCTATACAATATCCTGCTTTCTGTATTATATCCCGTTCCGTCTTCCTTAATTGCCTGAACTCATCCCATTTATTCATATCTGTCCATTTCCAACTCAAACTATCAGAAATACTATTCTCCTTTATATACTTTAGTTGTTCTTCACGAGCATTAGATAAAGTATCCGGATAATAAGATCTCGCTTCTTCGCGAATCATAGTATTATATACTTCAATACTCTCATACCACTCCATTGCATCATAATATGTGCTTTTCATATCACTTTGAACCTGATATTCCGGAAATTGCCTTGTATTCATTTTAGAATATAAATCATAATTATGCGCTAAATTACCCGCATACCACTTTGCTGTAAAATAAGTTGTCCATATCACACCCTCCGTTAAATACCCGCGAATTGCCCCTTTAGTATCACCAAAATACTGTTCTCCTAACCCGGGTAAAAGAATAGACAACAAAATTCCCTTATTTGTGGCCTTTGGTTCTCCATAAGACAAACCCGAATTTAATAACAGAATAATAAATAATATCTTTTTCATTCTATCCCCCCATCCCTGCCTGCTAGCAGGTAGGATTTTTAAAATTCGTTAATCTATTTTGCAACCGCAAATTTCTTAAACCTCGTATACTTTTTTCCGGCAATGTCTACTTCTACTCTACATATATATACCCCAAATGGCAACTCCGGCAATAAAACATCCTGATAATTATCTCCTGTTTTACCACTTAATTCTTTCACTATTCTCCCTGCCAAATTTATAATCTTGATATCTACTTCGTCCGCATTTCCGCTAAAATATCTCACATACCCGCTACTAATTATAGGGTTCGGATAAATAAATAACTCTTTCCTCATAAAAACGTCTTGCGCTATTGGAGCAGAATTATAATTCCATTCTAATATTCTATTATTCTCCGGATTTAGATGGAATTCAGGCCATTGCAAATTTCCGTATTTCCCTAAACTCCAACCGTAAAGATTCCCGTCATCACTACCGATAAATATATCCAGAGTGCTATCTTCATTTATATCACAAAGCATTGGGGAACAATAAATTCCTCCGCCTGTAGCGAGAGGAAACCCCGACAATGTTCTTCCTGTATTACTATATGCAATAACCGCTCCATCAGGCGTTCCTATTATAAGCTCGGGTTTTTTATCATTATTTATGTCTCCGATTACAGGAGCTCCCCATAAATCACTGCTTGCGCCTGTATTAATTGGAAAACCGGTTAAATTCGCACCCAAATTATTAAATCCATATATCTTATTTCCCAATGTTATTATAATATCCGGCAACGAATCTAAATCAATGTCTGCAATGACAGGAGACGAATAAAATGGTATTGTATCAAGTTCTTTATTCCATAACACTTTTCCACTATCATCTATGCAATATATTTTTCTTTCTCCGGTACATAGAATTATTTCTTTTCTTCTATCATTATTCAAATCGCAAACTACAGGGGAACAAGTACTAGGACTTATAAAAGGTTTCAATGCAACCCACTTAGTAGTAGTATCGGGACCTATTGCCCATAACCTGCCGTCAAAACTTGTAGTATATAGAGTATTACTTCCCGAATCATAAACCGGAGTAGAATATGTAGACCGATAAAGATTTTTTGGATATCCGGGTATCATACCATCATTATTGAAAGCATATAACATTCCATCATTGGAACCAAATATGGCTTCCTGCTTACCATCATCATTTATATCTGCCATTAAAGGAGTAGATGCTATTTCTCCTGTTGTTACGTTAAACTTAGTTAATATTGATTTACCATACACATTCCACGCATATATACGTCCTTCTATTTTAGTAAAAGAAGCTGATTCCGTTTTACTGTTCTTTAGTTTTTTAACTGTATCAGTCGCTGCAAAAAATGGGGTGATTATTACATCAAGAGTATCGTTTCCATCAATATCTCCGATAACGGGTGATGCCCAAATACGAGGATAAGGAGCAGAGATCGTACGAAGCCAGAAAGTAGTACCGTCAGGATTTAAAGCCATTATAGTAATCATTTTTCTAACATCATCCACAATTGCACAGAATAATCTAATTTTACCATTAACTTTTACTGCTACAGGTGAATTTATATCAAAATAACTGCCGCAATTCACAGGGAACCCGACCAGTTTATTGTCAAAATTAATATTAAAATTCATTACGGTATCCGGCAAACTTATATTATCAACAAAAATACTGCTTATCCCGCCACTATTATTGTTTGTATTGGGGGAAGTATATGGAGTAAATTTATCTAAATTTCCTTTATAAAACACATCATACTTAGTCCCGTAAAAAGCAGCTTCCCCATCCACCACAAACTTTAAAGAAGTCTCAAAATCCTGTATCCCATCAGCTTCTTCCATATCTACACCTTTTGGGAAACCTGCATTTATAGCATTCATCGAAGAATCTTGAGAAATTTTATCTTCGTCTATATGCCATATAACAAGCCCGCCATAACCTGAGTCCGGCGGCAACCCAAAATCATAATCATAAAACCACGTCATTACTCCATCTTTCCACACACGAACACTTGATGAGTCAAGATGTAGTGAAGAATCCACACTACATATCGTATCCTTAAATACGGTATCTTTACTCGGATAAGATACTAATCTTTCTTCAACTAAATAATGTTCCCCTGTATTTATTGGAATGTTATATATTTTTGGCACTGAATTTCCGATAACTCCCCCACGCCATAAAATTGACACAGCAGAAGTATCTTTATTCAATACTGTCGGCGATATAAAACCTAATCTTGTAGCATTAAATGCATTAATATATGGAGGTACCATTCCATCTAAATTCCAGTTGCCGGTTCCCATTAAATCCCAACCACCAACTCCAATGGTTTTTCCTCCCGTATCATATAAATCCCATAATCCCAGTTGATGTCCCATTTCATGCGCTAATCCGCCCTGTAAAAAACTATAAACCCCATCCTGGAAAGAAGTCTGCGGGTATAATATGCCTTCATTTACTGGTACTGTCTGGTTGTCCACCCATACGGGAGTGCTAAAATAACTATCTATATTGCTAATAAATGCCGCGGGTATATCGTAAGGTGAATCACCCATATAATCCGTCTGCCAACAACCACCTGCATGAAAAACAATTACCGCACCTGATTTACCTGAATACTTTGAAAAATTAATTTCCGGACTCTCCCTATCGCAAGTAGTTACCGCATCCTTGAAAAGAGTAAGCAGCCCTCTCTCAAAATCCATTGGTTCGCCATAATAAAGCAAAGAGTATGGCAATTTATATGATGTACTATCTCCGTCGGGCATCACTTTAAACTCTAACCAGAGCGTATGTTCTGACACTGTCCACCAGTAATTTTGTAAACCTTCCATAAGATGTTCAAAATAAGCTTTTGTATGAGGCGGGTCATAAAAAAGATTGTGCCCACCGTCATAAAATGGTTTATCCCATAAATTGTCGCTTGCTGAAATTTCCCTGTAACCAACGGTAGGAGAACCAAGAGAATCGTACGGAAACTCATTATGGTCTAAGTCCATAAGTCCGTTCCCTGTTGTAAGTGAACTTGTGTCTGTTTGAAACTCTGTCCTGATTGCAAGAACATAAAGAGTATCAACTCCTGCTTTACCTTTCTTATCTCGCAATTTCTTGAGTAAGTTTCTTTTTGACGGTTGCATATAATGTTGCAGTTTAGGTTGTTGTTGATAAAGTTTTTCAAACTTATCCGCTACGAATTTTGAATTTTTCACACCCTGCGTTTTTAGATTTTTCAACTGCGTCAATTCTTTTGAATGCATAGATGATATAAGTAATAAAAAGCTTGTTAATATAATCACACAATCCCCCTTAATTATTTAAGTGATTTTTTATTCCCTGATAATTGAGTATTTTTCTTCATAAGGAATAGTTTTAAGATATAATATTCCTATTAAAAAATCAAGTTTTATTTTAGAAATGTTTATTTAGTTGTAATCTACTTCTAAACAAGCAGAGAATAAGAAATTTTTATCTTGAACAGAGCAAAAGGAAATTATCGTCTTCTACATTTTCAAAATAAACGGAGGGAGAGGGATTTGTAGCAGACTCTTGCATTACGCTTGCGGAATGTTAGAGGTCGCTATCCTGAGCTTGGCGAAGGGAACCCCCGTTCCCGTTTCGCTTTACTACGGAGGGAGAGGGATTTGTAGCAGACTCTTACATTACGCTTGCGGAATGTTAGAGGTCGCTATCCTGAGCTTGGCGAAGGGAACCCCCGTTCCCGTTTCGCTTTACTACGGAGGGAGAGGGATTTGAACCCCCGTTCCCGTTTTAGCAGGAAACACGATTTCGAGTCGTGCACCTTCAACCACTCGGTCATCCCTCCATCTATATTTACATAAATAAATATTATTTTATTTTTAACAATTCAACATCAAAAATAAGGTCGGAATTTGGCGGGATAAAACTACCCGCCCCCTTTTCACCATAACCAAGTTCAGGGGGAATCATAAGTTTTCGCCTCCCGCCCTCTTTCATACCAATAACGCCTTGTTCCCAACCTTTAATTACCTGCCCGGCGCCTACAACAAAAGTAAAAGGCATACGCCTGTCTCTGGAACTGTCAAATTTCGTTCCGTCAAGAAGCCATCCTGTATAATGAACCGTTATTCGCGAGCCTCGCTTTACAACTTTTCCCTTTCCCATTTTTATATCTCTACATTTTAATCCCGATTTCATTGTAATTACTTTACCACCCATTTCTTTATTTATACATCCGCCCAATACTATACTTAAAATTATAACGACTTTTAAAACTCTCATATATATTTATACCCCTTATATTATAAGCTCTTCTCCTAGTAACGAGTGCACTTTATATGGCTTATTCCCTTTTATATATACTCTTGGAACTCTGGGCGACATTCTTGTTATTATTTCATAATTTATAGTCCCTGCTAATTCTGCTATTTCATTTGCAGTTATTTCTTGCTTGCCATCCTTACCAATAAGCGTAACCTTATCCCCTATCTTAACATTAGGAATATCAGTCACATCTATCATTATCAAATCCATACAAACATTTCCCACAATCTTAGCCCTTTTTCCTTTTACAATTACAATTCCCTTATTTGATAAGGAACGTGGGTAACCGTCCCCATAACCTACTAATAAAGTAGCAATTTTACGACGCCCTTTACTTTTATATGTTCTACTATATGAAACACCGGTATTTGCAGGAATCTCATTTATCTGGCATATCCTCGTATAAAAACTTAATATAGGCTCTACGCAAACACTTTTATTGCAACCTTCCGATGGATATAATCCATACATCAAAATACCCGGTCTTATCATATTAAAATATGAATCCGGGAAATTAAGTATTGCTGCGGAAGATGCCGTATGAACTAATGGAATATTAATTTTTTTCTTTTCCAATCCCTTCATCACACTTATAAATCTTTTTAATTGAGTAGACGTAAACTCACTTTTCAGATTATCAGGTTCAGTAAAATGAGTAAAGATGCCATCTACTCTTAAATCCTTTAACTTAATTATTTCGTTAATAATACTTACACTATTTTTCCATGGAATTCCGGTTCTTATCATACCGGTATCCACTTCTATATGAATTTTTACTTTTTTATTCTTTTTATGGGCTTCTTTTGCTATAAATTTAGCAAAACTCAAATCACTTACTGTTGGAATAAAACCGGATTCTATTATTTTGGAAACACTTATTGAATCAACAGGAGAAAGTATTACAATGGGAAGCCCTAGTTTTTCCAGTTCACAAGCTTCTTCTACTGAAGCTACTCCAAGAACAATCTCTTTTTCAAATTTGAATGTATTTGCAATTTCTTTTGCACCATGCCCGTAAGCATTTGCTTTAACTACTGCAAGAATTTTTAAGGGTTTCCCGGACTTTGGAAGCTTTGCTGATATTTTACTTAAATTTTTTCTTAATTTATCTAAATCTACAGTCGCCCATGTTCTATAATAGTCATGAAACATATTCTATCAAATATTTTTCTAATGCCATTAATCAGCAACTTAGATTCGGAGAACAAGCTCTTAGTGTAGAGCTTGTTCTCCGTTTAGTGGAAAAATCAAATTTATTTCTTTCTCAATATTTTAAGTTCTATACGACGATTAAGAGCACGCCCTTCATCGGTAGCATTATCAGCAATCGGAACAGCTTCGCCATAACCTTTTGCCGTTATTCTTTTTGGTGATATTCCATGCGCTATAAGATATCGTCTTACAGACTCCGCTCTTCTCTGTGATAAATCCATATTGTATTCATCATCTGCTACCCAATCCGTATGTCCTCCGATTTCTACATTAATGCCGGAATTCTCATTCAGGAAACTTACTATTTTATCCAATAATATATACGAATCCACAAAAATACGTGAACTGTCAAACTCAAAATGAACACCATAAAGAATTATCTTTTCAGCAAGTAATTCAAAATTAAGTATTTCCGTTTCCCCGGGTTTGCAAACTATAGGCGAACTCTGAGTTATATAATCAGGATACTCGGCAGTAACTACATATCTGCCCGAAGGTAACGAATCCAATTTATAAAGTCCTTCCTTATTCGTCATAGAAATGCTGTCTATAAGTTTTGCAACCTCATAACCCTTGCTAGTACTATCCGCTGCTTCTATTTTCTCCCATTTTCCTGTATTTACATTTAATCTATATTCTTCACCCTTTATAGTTGTTGTAATTTCTGTGGGTTTATAGGAAGAACTTGCTACTGAAGCCATTTTCTGAGCAGATAAAACCGTAATTTTTGCATTATTAACCGGTAAAGTGCTCCATTTATCAATAACTCTTCCGACCAAGGCAGACTTTGAAATCTGGGGCATAAGCTCAAAATCAAGAACTGCTTTTTCACCTCTTTCAACTGTAACAAACTTACTATCTCCATTATATCCATCTTTTGTTACCGTTACTCTGACTTTCCCCGCCGATACGTCTGCATCATACACACCACTTCCAGGCTCACTCACGGTCTTTGGTGTACGGGTTGCCGTAATTATTGCGTCTATACCTTTTTTAGTTACTGCATCTATAACTCTGCCCGTCAACATCCCTTTATTTGTTACAGGCTGCATCTTATAAAAATCATATGCAAAGCCTATACCTATGTTAACCGCCCACGTTGGTCTCATCCCCCATCCGGTCGCAACATGATATTTTGATGCTTCTACAGTTGTATCGGGAATAAAATCTGTGAACGCATACTCTCTTTTGCCTATCACAAGAAAATCTGCAGCAATATCTGCGCTTATTCCTGTCCCAATGAATTTAAATCCAAGCGTTATATAACTTGGTAAATCATCTCCAAAAGATTGAAGTCTACGGTTCCCCCAAAATTCTACATAAGGATCAAAAAAATCAAAGAATAAAATATCTGAACCAACACCATATATGATTTCACTTGCTTTATCTTTATACTGGTAACCGGCATTTAAATATCCGCTAAGAGGCGATGGACCACTTGTAGAACCACTCAGAAGAAGCATTCCACCGGGAGCTACCATACCATTTGTAAAATATCTAAAGACCCCTCCACGATTTGAAACTGTTGCTTTGCCAAAATAAGATGCATCATAAAAAGTAGTATCCCTGTCCGTACCAATAGGAATACTAACAAAAGGATATAGAGCAAAAACGCGAGTAGGAATAAGCTTTACTCCTATATCCAAATCTCCTCTATCTATACTTGCTCTGTTAAAATGACCATTATAATACCATTCTACAGGTCTTTCCGGCGAACGAGATGGGTATAATACCGGATCTGTTCCATCCGCACAATCTATAAAATCCGCTTTATACCTGAAACGAGAACTAATTTCTAACCATTTTGTAAATGCCATACTAAAAGAAAAATCAAAATCTCCCCCGAAATAACTATCCACAGCTTTACCACTACTGTCTATGTACATTGTTCCTAATGAATCATAAGGATAATAAACTTTTAAATCCGAAGTAAATATTCTAATACACATTCTACTAAAAAATATACCGGGATAACCATTATCAGCAGCAATTAAATGATAAAGTCCTTTTGTCCCACCTATAGAAGGTGACATTGGTGTCCCATACACATTACCTAAAAAAAACAATCCCAATACAAATAAAACACATTTTTTCATCTTCCCCCCTTATATAATTTATTATCTTTTATATAAAAACATTTAACCTTTGTCAATTTTTTTATTAAAAATTTGTAAATAATACTAGATTCTTACCAAAATACTTCTTCCGGATAAAAAAAAATACTATTCTTTTTTATTATCCTGCCTTTCTTCTAGGTTAGACATAAGCTCTAAAAACTCTTCCCAATTTAATGTTTCAGGTCTACGACTTAAATCTATGCTTCCCAGTTTATCTATTTTTAAAGATAAAGTATTCTTTAATTGCTTGCGTCTATGAGAAAAAACCATTTTCACCATATTAAAAAATTTCTTTTCATTTACAATAGAAATGGTTTCTGTAGACAGAATTTTTTTGGGAGTAATGGATACAACTTCTGCAACTATCTCCGTTGACGGGAAAAAAGCACTTCCAGAAATCTTGAATAATGGGACAATTTCCATATAATATTGAAAAAATACACTTATTGCTCCGTATAATTTACTCCCAACCCTGGCATTGATTTTATCAACTACCTCTTTTTGTAATATTATTACACTTCTTTCAATATAATCCTTGTTACTTAAAAACCAATAAAGAAACTCTGAAGTTATCGAAAATGGCACATTAGAAACAAGCTTAAATCCTCCAGAATGATTCACTAAATCTCTAAGCTCAAGACATAAAATATCTTTATTAAAAAACATTACATTCTTTACATTTTCAAACTCTTTAACTAAAAAATCAAACAATGTTTTATCCTTTTCAACTGCCACAATTTTTTTCGCTTTTTCACACAAAATCTTTGTAAAAACACCTAATCCTGGTCCTATTTCAAGGACAACATCTTCTTTGCCAATATTTGCACTTTTTATAAACTTACATACTATATTTTCATCATTCAGAAAACTTTGTCCAAGTGATTTACTTGGATTTAAATTATGGGTTTTAAGTAGATTTGCTATGTTTGACATCATTCTCTGTATTTATAAAATAAAACAACTCCTATCATAATAAATAATATGTCGGGCAAAAGTCCTGCAAGCAAAGGAGACAAAAAACCTGCATGCCCATAAGCTCTTACTAATTGTGATATCCCCCAGTAAAGAAAACTAAAAAATAAAGCAATTGCAAAACCTACAATAAAACCAATATTTCTTACCTTGCCTGCTAACGGGAACCCTAATAAAATAACAATTAAATTCATAAATGGAAAAGATATTCTAAAATTTAAATCCACAAGTTCTTTTGTAATATCTTCTCCCTTTCTTTGTAATTTCTTAATATAATTCCTGAATTCAATAAATCCCATACCAAGTTCAGATTTTACTTCTTTCACAAAATCCCGCGGACCTTCTTCTATTTTTAAAAACATAGAATCAAAATATACAACTTCATAATTATTTTTATTATCATTAAATACATATTTTGACCCATCATAAAGACACCAACCATCTTCTCTATATACTGCATTTTTTGCATCTAATCTTTCTTTTACACTATATGATTTTAAAAGTTCATACATTGTAAAACCTGTTATAATACCTTCCTGAGGATTTATAAATTTTATATAATAAAAATGATTATTATCATCCGAATAATAAACATCATAATTAGGAATAAGCTTTTTCTCATTCTGCTTTTTAATATTCTTGTCTCTTATAATTAAACTTTTTTGAGTTATCGGAGGCGCAACGGTTTCATTTAAGACAAATACTATTCCACTTATTAAAAGCCCAATCCATAACATTGGCAAAAATAATCGCTCGGGACTTATCCCGGCAAGTTTTAAACTCATAAGCTCTAAACGCCTGGATAAATTGCCAATAGATATCACACATGCAAGTAAACACGATACGGGAGACAATAATGTTCCTATCAAATAAGGTGTTTGATATAAATAATACTGAATAATATTCCATAACGAAGCTTTATTATCCACATAAGTCGAAATTTGCTCAAAAATATCAACTATTACATATATGACAAGTAACCCTATTAAACTCCATATAAAACTTATAATAAATTCTTTTAATATATACCTGTCAGCTATTTTCATTGTAATATGATTTTCTGAATTATAAACCTGTGGTTATAATTCTTTTTATATTTTATCTCGTTAATGGAACGTCTTTTATTGCTCTTCGTTGACTTTTCTTTAATATAATAAAATTCCATATACCTTTAAGATATCCCAATCCATAAGCAAAATGAAGTGTAGCGAAACTAATAAATAAACTAATAAAATGTTTTATTCCTTTCTTGATACATATTGAAAATGAAAACATACTGTTGACAATAATGTAAAAGAGAGCGATGGCAACAAAACTCATACCGCACAACCTGAAAAATATGGAACAAATCCCACTAATTATCAAACTACTGATAAAAGCAAGAGGAACTAATTGCCTCCATGTGCAAACTCCTCCTACTTTTTTAACAACAAGCGGCTTAAAATAACCATACTGAAAGTACATATTCCATAACTTACTTAAAGAATCTCTTACAGAATAATATGAAATAATATCAGGGATAAGAAGAATTTTTCCTCCATTCTTTATCAATCTAAAATTAAACTCATCATCCTGGTTTCTAATTAACTCTTCATCAAAAAATCCTACCCTGCTAAATACTTCCTTTCTATAACACCCAAAAGGCACAGTATCTACATACTTTGGTTCTTTAGAACCTATTCTAAAATAAGCATTTCCTACTCCAAATGGATGAGAAATTGCTACGGCTATTGATTGAGCTAAAATGCTATTATTTCCAGGCAATGCAATCAATACCCCACCAACAGCATCTGCCTCGGTAGTTTCTAAATATTCTACACTATGCTTTAAAAATTCCTTATCTAAAATACTATGCGCACTAACAATTACAATTATCTCCCCGATTGAATGTTTTATCCCTATATTCATTGCTATTGGGGTAACCTTTTGATGATTATCCAGAAGTTTTACAAAAAAATACTTTTCGGAATATCTTCTTATAATCTCTCTTGTACCATCTTCACTCATTCCATCTGAAACAAGAATTTCAATTCTGTCTTTTGGGTATTCATTTGCAAGTATAGAATCAAGGCATTTTGAAATAAAGTTCTCCTCATTCCTACATGGGATTATTATTGAAATGAATAATGACATATTTTCTAAAAACTATTTATACTTGCATCTTTATAAAATAAATTCTGCAACTTGCCAATTTGTTCTTTAATCGTAACCCTTTTAAAGTTTTTCGTTTATTTTTCCATTAATCTCCAATAATTAACCATCGTTACAACTATTCGCTTTTTTATTCGTTTCCTTTCCGGCGATAGAATAAATATTTTCCAGCAAATTGCTTGAGAGTTGTTAAAGATTTGGATCCTGCACAATTTATTAACGGTTTTGGATCCCGGGGCAACTCATATGGAACCCCCAATATAACAAACATAATCATAAGAAAAACAGCACATAAAATAATTTGAAAAAACGCCATGGAAATAGAACCGCGAAGAGATAACGCCAAAAAATAAACTAAACTTGAACCTGCTAACAAATTCCAAAAAATATTCCTTTGCGCTTTAATGTGAATAAAAGATAATCCCATACCCCATATTAAGGCAGGCAGCCAAAATAAATACCCAAAATTTATATAACAATCCCCGGTAAAGGTAGGTTGCACACTTCTTCTTTCTAAATAAGCACTCGATGTCTCCGTCAAAGCATCCGCAACTTTATACATCGTGTCTACTTTTATTCCCTCCGATTTACGGGATGAGAGCCAGAATAGAAAAACGGTTTTATATGTATTGCCGTATAACCACCCGTATTGCCTCGGGAATAAATCTATTATTCTAAAATAATAAAGTCTATAATTAAATTCGGATTTAGGATTATTTAAAAGAAAAAGATATGTCTTTTTATCAAAAAGATATCTAGAGAACATCCCTGCCGTTCTTTGTGGCTGCCACCTCCAAAGATGAACAGTTTCAAAAACAATAAAAAACAAAGGGATACATAATCCTACCATAATTGCCTTCCGAACTGAAAAATCCTTTTTTATTTTTACAGTAATATAATAGTATAAAAGTGGACCGATAATATAAATAAGAAATGCTCGAGCGCTTGCTATAGTAAGTATATCGAGTACAAGCAATGTCCCTATTATGAACATTATCCATTTTCTTTTCACAAGAGATATATAATTCGATATTAGAATTAAAGAAAACAACCATCTTCCCAGATCAGAGACCCCGCCTCTTCTTATTAAAAGCAAAAACCCACAAAAAGAAATAGTAAATGTTACCCATAATAATACAGAAAGATAGAAATTATCCTTTTTAACATTACTCTTTTTTACAGGAAAAGTTTTAACTAGCCATGGTTTTTGGAAAATTAGATTTTCACCTAAAAACAAACTGAACAAAACCCCTATATTTACGATATTTGCTTTCAACCTTATAGCTATCGGAAAAGAAGAATCCGAACCTAAAACAAGACCAAGGATTTGTGCTATACCAAAAATCGCAAGATAAACGGCATAAAATACACAGGATACATTATTTTGTCTTAACCTTTTCCATGCAAACGCTCCACTAAAAAAAATGGTAACCAGAATAAGTAGGAAATTAATAGTTTCCACGGTTTTTTAGTCCTCTAAATTAAAAATTTATGTTTTACAATAATTTAATTAATTCTTGTAAAATTTAATTAATTCTCCTTGCATATTTTTTGAGCTAAAAGATGTTAAATAAGCATTTCTTCCATTTATTCCATATGGATTTTCTCCCTTTATCTTTAGATTTATTAACTCTGAGATTGCCTTTAAAATCTCAACTTCATTATTATAATTAACCGCTATCCCACATTTATATTTTTTAACAGTTTCATCCATAGAAGTATCTTTACTCACAATAATTGGCTGTTCAAACATCATTGCTTCAAAAAGTTTATTAGGACTGGAATATCTATAATTTGCTACTTCTGGATTATACAGGGCAAAAGTCATGTCAAAATTCGACATAACCTCTAACGCTCTTTCGTAAGGTGAAATTTTTCCAATAATTTTCACGTTGAGAATATTATCCTTTTTTATTCTTTCTTTTATTTCTCTTTCGTAAGGCCCGGCACCCCCAATAATAAGCTCCACGGTACCCATTTGAGTTGCCACATTTATCATTGAATCAAATCCTCTTTCTTTTTCAATTAACCCTATATACCCTATGGTAAAAATCTTCTGTTTTCTCACATTGTCAATATTCTTTTTATATATTTCATAGAAATCAGATGGAGTGTTATAAATGCTTATTATTTTCTTTGGCTTTGAACCTTTAATTTGCTCCAGTCTTTTCCAATCAGCAATAATAACTCCATCTGCAAATTTAATTAAAAAGAGATCCGCTTTCTTGATAAATTTTCTTAATAGAAAAGGCATCGAACTACCCATATCTGTATAAAAATCAAAAATATCATAGATAATTGATTTTCTTTTAAGTTTAGCCACAAAAAGAGCAGGTAAATAAGTATCGAAATCACAGGCATGAATAAAGTCGAATTTATGCGTCATTAGCCAAAAAAACTCATATACCCACCACTTAAACATAGAAAGAGTATTTTTTATACCCACCCCATATTTACTTTTAACATAAAGTCTATGAATTAGGAAGTTTTTCTTTTTCTCATTTTTAAGGCGACAACCGATTCTATCCCATCCTAAAACAATAACATCAAAATCGTCGGCTAAATATTCGGCTTCCTTTTCTACTTTAGGATCAGGATTAACCGCATTTGACCTTATAACAATTATTCTTTTTTTTAAATTCATTTTAAGATTATATCTATAATCATTTTTGCAGTTTTCCCACAACCGAAAGGATTTTTCCAGTCTTTTTTTCTCATCAACATTTTTTCAGTGTTATTTAAAATCTTTATAGGATTTGCCCCTGCTAAAATATTACTTTTTACTTCCAATGTTTCAGGTCTTTCAGTATTATCTCTCAAAGTTACACAAGGTATTTTTAAAATACAGGCTTCTTCTTGAATGCCACCTGAATCGGTCAAAATTAATTTTGCATTCGCTTGAAGTCGAAGAAAATCTAAATAGCCAACTGGTTCTATAAATTTGACTCCATGAGGAATTTTCAATTTAAATGTTTTGAGCATTTTTTTACTTCTGGGATGAATAGGAAAAATTATTGGCAGATTGAATTTTTTGTAAATTAAACCTGTCCCTTCTAAAATTCCTTTTAATCTTTCCTTGTTATCAACGTTTTCCGGCCGATGGATAGTAAGTAAAAAATACTTCTCTTTTTCCAAGTTTAATTTCTTCAAAATAATCCTATTTTGTGCTAATTTTAAACTCTGATAGACAGCATCAACAATTGTATTTCCGGTAACAAAAATTTTCTTTTTCGGTATTCCCTCGCCAACTAAAATCCCCTTTGCTTTCTCTGTTGGAGCAAATAAATAATCCGAGCAACGATCACTTAAAATCCTGTTAATTTCTTCCGGCATTTCTCTAAAATATGATCTTAAACCCGCTTCTATATGTCCAGTTTTAATATGTAGCTTTGTTGCTACTAAATTACCAGCTAAAACAGTATTCGTATCTCCTTCTGTTAAAACAATATCGGGTTTTTCCTTTATTAAAATCTTTTCAATGCCTATCAACATTTTCCCGGTTTGCTCAGCATGTGTCCCCGAACCAACTTCTAAATTATATTTTGGGTGAGGCAACCGTAACTCCCTAAAAAAAATTTTATCTAAATTTTCTGAATAATGCTGGTTTGTATGTAGAATAAAAAAATTAATCTTTCTTTTTTGACACTCTCTGATAATAGGCGCCATTTTAATAATTTCAGGTCTTGTCCCCAGAATGATAGAAATTTTCATCTCTCTCCCCCTTTTCTCATGATCAACGCATCGCATTAAGCCCCTTAAAAATATCTCTAATTTTTTCAAATATTACTTTATAATCATTAGTATCATTTTCTCTACTACCTAAAAGCAAATCGCCTGGTACAGTATTTCTGAAATAAGAAATAATAAAACAAATGTTTATTTTTTCTAAATTAGAAATGTTTGGCTTATTGATTAAATCACTTTCTAAAGCTTGCCTTAATTCTTCAAAACTATTTATTTTTTTACATAATGGATGATACGAATAAAAAACCTTTCCTAATACATAAACCAATTTTCCGGCTAAAACCGTTTCCATTCCTATAGTACTTGTTAAAGTTATAATTCCACACGAATTCTTTATTAAATTTCCTACTTTCTCATAGGGAGCAATTAAACAAACATTGGGAATATTTCTAAGTTCTTTATAAAAATTGCTTGGCCGGGTACCAATCGCTTCGGGGTGTTCTTTTACATATAGTTTATAGGTAAATGGTAAACTAAAGGCAATATTTCTTACTGTATTCAACTGGTCATAAAAATATGTAGCTAAAACTGAGGTAGATGCTTCCGGCTGAACATGCAATGGGAAAAGAAAAAATTTATCTTTATCATTTGGAGAATCAAATTTATCAGGCTGTACAAGAAATCTAAACCAACTTTTCATCCCCGTCAAAGGAGCTAAAGGAACATTTTTTAACCTGTTTTCGCTTTCATAATCAAATGTTTTTAACTCGTTCCTTTTCAGTAAATATCTAATCCACGGGCGACATACTTGTTTTATTCTTTTTACATAATGCGTTATAAAATTAGTTTCATAAAACCAATTTACTGCTACTTTCATATATGAGGGCTTTTTTTTATGGGATATAAAATCTTCTATGAAATTCCGGGCAAATTCTCTTTCGTCCTCCGGGATAGTAGAGTCGAGTATTTTATTAAAATCCTCTTCGTATTTGGAACAAGTATGTTCCAAATCATAAGCATCTATCCTATTTTCAAATCTAGAACTCATTAGCCCCAAGTAAATTACATTGTTTTTTTTACAAAGATGATATGCAATTCCATTGGATACATTTGATGGAGGCTCACTAATTATTATGTCAGGACGTTTTTTTTGTATTATAAAATTAAAAAATTGGTATAATTGGGAAATTATTTCTACCGAGTTGTTATAATCGCAACAAAGTGTTTTTGTCTTCCTTATAAAGGTAGGGAAAAACTCTTTCCACGACAAACCACTAAATCCATTTTCTTGATTTTTTTTACAATTTTCAATACACCAGTCTACTTTAGATAAAAACTCTGCATTTTCGGGAAAATATTTTTGTTTGTCATATTCTGCTATTTTACTGTTAACCGCTACAATACACTCATCACCTTCTTTAACTACTTGATACGCAATCTTGCCCAAAAATTCTGGCAGGTAAAAATCATCCGATAATATAAAACACCATTTCATATGCTGTTCCTCCTAATAAATAAGGTTCCTATTTCACTATGCAAAATCTTATAAATAAAATATGCATTTAAACTAAGAAAAATCAATTCCTGAAGTACTGTTACATTAATCATTGAGGACATTTTGGATGGGAAAATAGGCATCCATATGGAAAATATTGTAATGATAACACATACATAAAAAATATGCCCTAAAACCCCCATTAACAATTTATTAGTTTCTTTTAAAGAAGCTTTGGCAAATCGCATAGCTAATATTACGGAAGTTATGGAAAAAATAAAATATGCCAAAGATGCCCCAATAGCAACTCCTATTATACCATAACCTAATTTAGCCCCTATATAACTAAAACATAAGTTAAGCAATGCGCTTCCTATAGTAATTACAAGATACATAACCTGCCTGTTAACCGTTAAAAACATATTTCCGGCCATTCCTGCAATTCCATAGAAAAAAAGCCCCATTATTAAAATACGCGCTGCTGCAATACCTTCTATATACGCAGGTAAAAACACTTTCACAAGAAATGGGAGAGCAATATAGATAACACCAATGAGAATAGGCATTAAAACGGCAAGATTTTTTATAGGCACAGTAATATATTTTATAAGAGAATTGGTAGTTCCGGTTTCCCCATATTTTTCCGTAAACCTTGGATACATAACTGAATTACTGGCAGTAAAAATCATAAGTAACGGGGCAAAAACCAAATTTCCCAAACTATAAAATCCTAAACTCTTAGTATCCAAAAACTTCAGAATCAATATACGATCAACCGTTGTAAAAAGTAAGTTAGCAAATAACATTAACATAATGGGAAATCCAATCATAATTAATGAATTTAAACATTGATTATCCCAACGCCATTTTATAGAATAGGAACTTTTAAAATAACTATAACAAGTTATAACAAAAAACCGAATTAACTGTCCCCCTAAAAACCCCCGAAATCCAAAGAAAAATATCAAAGCAATACTGAAAAAATTTCCTAATCCACCAATAATCGCAACTTTACTTACTGTACCAAACTCATTGTGAGCCCTGAAAAATGACCCATAAAAAGCAGATATATACTGAAAAAATATCATAGCTGCAATAAATTGTAAACTAAGTTTCAATTCCGGTTGCATAGTTAGGACAAATGTACTAACCAGAATTCCTGATGAAACTATAAGAGCAACAATAAAACTAAAAGTGAAGGTTACATCCGTAATGACTGCTTGCCTCCCCAATTCTTTTTTCCCTCTCATAAGTGGCAATTCCCTATCCATCCCGTTGGGAACTCCAAGATGCAGACTGCTTCCATATTGCAATACAAGCATTGCTCCCTGCCAAGTTCCCCAAATTGTTGGTCCCAAAAGCAATGCGCCAAAATAACTACTAAAAAAACCGCCGAGTCCACCAATAAAGGAAGCAAAAGAAAATTTTGCTACATGGTTTACTATTTTCCCCTTAATATTTTGAGGATTTTGAGCTTTCTCTTCCTTAATATTCATTTCGATTGTCTCCACTTCAATGGAGTCCCTCGCGTAATATCTTTTTTAGCTTTTCTTCCTAGAATATCTTTCAAATACTTTGGATGAAGCCCATAACCGGGTCTTATTGAACGAATATTTTCTTCTGTGAATACTTCTCCTGCCTTTATATCTTTTATAACAA
>JAQTXJ010000002.1 GCA_028688815.1 bacterium
AAGGGTAAGTTCAAAAGTATTGAGGAAATAATAAATATATATGGGATTGGCCAGAAACGATTTGACAAATTAAAAGATAAAATTACAGTAGAATAATATGGCAAAAATTATTTGCAGATGTGAAGACCTAACCGAAGAAGAAATCACGGATTTAATCAAAAGGGGTGTCGTTACCCTTGACGAAATAAAACGCCTCTCAAGAGCCGGGATGGGACATTGCCAGGGTAGAACCTGTTCAAAACTTATAGCGCAGTTGATTTCAAAACATACCGGAAAGCCTATTAGTGAAATAAAATATCCTCTAAAAAGACCACCAGTAAAACCTGTTCCTTTCGGAATTCTGGCGAAAAATAAATAAACCAGGTTTGGGAAAAATATGAGATCATTGGTTTTATACCAACTATACTAACTCAACAGATTGCCTTTATAGGATGTTTCACGCTTAGCAAAGTTGGTATTATAGATTTGATTATACGAAAATCTAATAATGAATATATTTATGGCAACTTGTTAAATCTTTTTTAGGAATTAAGTTAAGGGGGAAAAATGAAACAAGATAAGTGGACAAAGTTTTTACTTTTATGGATAGCATTTATGCTTACAGTTATAGCATTTAAGCCTTTATTGGAGATACCTATTGCACAGGCTAAAGAATCTGTATCGCAATCCGAAGCACCTGTAATTGAATTAAAAGAACCTGTTATCGTGGAGTTTAGAAAACCAATAGAAGTTAAAATAGTGGACATGAAAAGTGTTTGGCCTACGGAAGTAAAAATAAAAGATGAAGTTAAAGTAGGTGGCGAACTAAAACTTAAAAACTAAAATAGGATATTAAGTTGTTCGTACGAAAAAGCATAGGAATGATGTAACTTTCATTTTTGTTAAAGTTATAAATAATTGTGAAATTAAGATAAAAGCGATTATCCTATTTATCTTATTAAAAATGATTTGTATCAATTTTAACCCATGCTGTGTATCATTCTCGATACAATTTAAGAAAAAAGAAATAGGGCTCAGATAGTTTGTTTACTAACAATATGTATATGTTTGAAATTAATTGTTGAATAATGACATAGATTTTGCTATACTATAAAATAAAGGGGGAGAAATGAATATTTTAATTTTATTTGTATGTTTATCCGTACATTACGACAGTCTTAAAATACCGATGCGTGACGGGAAGTGGCTTGCGGCAGACTTATACACCAACGATTCTACCATACAAAAGCCCGTTATTCTCATACAAACGCCTTATGACAAAAATACTTACCGTACTACAGTTGGGCAGGGAACTCCATTTCCTTACGACAGCGCTCATTATAATTACGTTATCCTTGACTGGCGTGGGTTTCATGGTTCCGACAGCGCAACTTCTTCAGGCTATGACAGGGGGCTGGATGGTTATGATGCGGTTGAGTGGATTGCACAGAGACCCTGGTGCAACGGGAAAGTCGGAACATATGGCGGTTCGGCGCTGGGATTGATTCAGTTTATGACGGCAAAACATCGTCCACCGCATCTTGTATGCAGTGCGCCTTTTATAAAAGATTATAAAACAAAATACTCGGATTTTTACTATGGTGGTGAATATCGTAAAGAACAGGTAGAAAGTATGGCAGGCCTCGGTTTCTTGACAACAAGTTTGATTTTGACCTACCCGACGGAAAGTATGTACTGGAAACTTCTTGTTGAGCAGCCAAACGACTATCCTGAATCCCTTGCTGTCCCGATGCTTATTGTAAGTGGTTGGTATGATCATTATCCCTCGGATGTGATTCGCGCTTTCAAAGATTTGAGAACCAGAAGCGATATCTCCGTAAGACAAAAACACAAATTAATTATGGGACCGTGGTTGCATTCCAGTGTCGGTCAATCACAGCAGGGAATCCTGAGTTACCCGAATAGCGTTGGCGTTCCTGATTCGGTGACAACTATGTTTTTTGATTATTATATAAGAAATATCCAGAATGGTTATGAACAACTACCGGTTGTCAGATATTACCAGATGGGAGTAAATGAGTGGAAAACTACGAATGACTGGTACTCTGTCGGAAACTATACCGATACTTTGTATTTACAAACGGGAGGCGTTTTAATTTCTGCCTTGCCTTTAGATAGCGTTTCATATGATTCTATTTCCTATGATCCGCGTAACCCTTCACCAACTGTCGGGGGTTCGAGATTTAATCCGTTTGTCCCGTCAACTCCTGTTGGTCCTCAAGACCAGAGAGATTCTGTGGAAAGTCGCAGCGATGTGCTTGTTTATTCGACTCCCGTTTTAACCGGTAACTTGATTGTAAATGGTTCAATAAAAATCCTCCTATACATTTCTTCCGACAGAAAAGATACTGATTTCAGTATTCGCCTATGCGATGTTTACCCGGATAGTAGCTCTGTAATTGTAACACAGGGAATCAGGAGAATGCGATTCCGCAACTCTTATAGTACGGAACAATTTATGACGCCGGGGCAGGTATACGTTGATACCATTACATTATCGGATATTGCGTTGACTTTTCTGGCAGGACATCGTTTGAGAATAGATGTCAGTTCATCAAATTACCCGATGTTTGCCGTAAATCCGAACAATGATGATTCTTTGTATAAACCCGGGGATACATTAGTTGCTAAAAATTATGTCTATCATAACTCCGTTTATGCATCAAAAATTTTGATACCAACTATAGGAACGGGAGTATCAGAATACTACCAGATACCAAGAAAATTTAATTCTAGTTTATCTGTTGTTACCCCTTTAAGAAACAATCTTGGCATAAGATTTTCTATTTCTTGCAGTGACAATATAAAATTAGAACTTTTCGATGTATGTGGAAGAAAAGTAAAAGA
Source organism: bacterium (assembly GCA_028688815.1). Taxonomy (GTDB): domain Bacteria; phylum Hydrothermota; class UBA3073; order JACQXS01; family JAQTXJ01; genus JAQTXJ01. Next base: position 2,848 of record JAQTXJ010000002.1, read on the forward strand.
ACTGCTTAACAAAAAAATGAACCCTGGGGAATATTCGCTTAATGTTAATACATCGGAATTATCTTCAGGAACATATTTTTGTTGCTTGCAAACTTCCAAAGGAAAACAGACAAAAAGCATGCAAGTCATAAAGTAATAATGAAAAGATTTTTATGCATAATCTTACTGTTTTACGTAGATAGTTTAAAACTTGTTTATGCGCAACAAAACCTAAGAGTCTGGCATACACAAGGACAAACTTTTCTGCTCTGGGAACACTCAAAAACTATACCTGATGATACAACTTACGAGATATACCAAAGTTCCCAGCCGATTACTTCAATTAAAAATGCTGTGTTAGTTGGCAGAGTTTTTGCTAACAATGGAACTAATTATCGTCTTGCTGACTATATCCCGAATGCCCGCTGGAAATTGCCAGATAGCTTAGTCGGAACAATAACCGTAGATACAAACGAAGCTTATTTTGTAGTAACTCCACATTCAATAGAAACCAAATATTACGCAATAGTTCTGTGCAAAGATACTATTGTTGGCGCTGGCAATACAAGTGGAGTTATTCAGGAAACTACAGATTCTATAAAAACCGTAATTCAATATCAAGACAACATTGTTACTATTTACTCGCACTGGATAGACGGACACTCAGATTACAATTCGGGTCGTCCTGATTATCCGATAATGGGAAACGAATACAGTAATGGATTGGGATTTAACTTTGCTTTTTGGAAACAAATAGGGAATCCGAATAACGGACCATTAAGTATTTGTCTTCACGGGGGCACACAAAATCTTTTCTCTAACAATCTCCCCATTATTGGTCGTTACCTGCTTCCCAACGGATTTTTTGTGAGTCTGGATGACCCTCTTCCCCTAAGAGATTCGTGTTCAAATACTATGTGGTTTGGTTATAACAAAAAATATAACCGATTTTTGCCTTCCTTGCCAATGGATACGGATACGATAATAGATTATACTATCCGGCGTGTACACTGGGAAACACAATGGCTTTTAAGAAATTTTCTAATTGATTCTACGCGTATTTCTCTGTGGGGAGGCAGTATGGGGGGAAATGCTACGACTTTTCTTACTGAGTTTTTTCCCGAACTTTACAGCGCGGGATTAGCTTTTGTCCCACGTTGCCAGGGACTTGATAATGCGCCAAAAAGTATGTTCGGGACTGAAAGTCAGAATATTCCTACTAATCTAACCGGCAATCAAGGCGTTTACAATATACGTAATTGGGAATGGCGTCTTAATAACCAAAATAACGGAAACTGGCCATTTACAATTGCAGTATGTGGCAAGCCCGATATAATATCTCCATGGCAAGAAAAACCCGATTTGTATAAACAATTAGATTCGGCAAAAATAGGTTTTGCTTTATACTGGGATGAGCGGGAACATATGAATTGGTCTGATACAGTTTATTGGAGACGTTCGGAACACTTATCGCTTACTTACCTTGCCCGTTTTCGCAATAATCAATCTTTTCCTGCTTTCTCAGGAACGGACTTAGATTACATAACTCCGGGAATACAACCCGACATTGGAGATGGAAATCCTACAAATGGCGACCCGTGGGGAACCTGGGGTGGATACTTTGAATGGGATACCGCAAATATTGTAGACTCTATGGACAAATGGGCTGTCACGGTTTGGGTAACGTATGAATCAATTGATTCTTGTGATGTTCCCGATGCAGATACTCTTTTAGCAAATATTACTCCTCGCAGATTGCAAAAATTTATCCCTCAAACGGGACAGGATTATTGTTGGACACTCGTAAAAAAATCAAACGGAGATACGCTACAACAAGGAATTATTAACGCTACCGGTTCAGGCATAATAACCATACCGGGTTTATTAATAATAAAAGAACCTTTAGAATTAACTATCCGGAAACCTTCCGGTATTGAAGAAAATCAAAACACAAATACTGTTTCCCTTTGTCGAACTTACCCCAATCCTTTTGTTTCATCAACAACTATAAAATTTAATGTAGGGAACGGTCGCGACCGTTCCCTACGGGTTTACGATATAGCTGGTAAACTAGTCAAAACTTTCCAAATGTCCCAATTCCCCATTAACGATTCACGTTTAACGAATAACGAAATAACCTGGGATGGTAAAGATAATAATGATCGGGCAGTAAAAGCCGGAATCTATTTTGTAAAAGTAAAAAACTGTAAAGTAGAAAAAATAATCAAGTTGGAAGGGGTAAAATAGTAAACAGATTGCTCGTACTAAACTATTTTTTCAAACTTGCCTGAATACCCCATTCGCAATCACTCCATCCCTGAACTATATAAAAATCAATATTGAAATTCTTAAACACTTTATATCCGAATCCTGCGGTAATAAGTCCTTCTATATCAGGATAGGGACAAAATGTAATTCCGCCTCTTAATGCAAATTGTGGAATTAGTTTGTATTCTGCTCCAACTACGCCAAGAATGTACCAGTAAGTATCATCATAGTTATAAACAGAAAAAGAACTGTCAACAAAATCCGTAGAATCAACTATCCCGTATCTATGCGTATGTGAAATCCTTTCGGACGAATAAGTTTCATATATCCACTTTGCGCCTATACCAATTGTTGCTTTTGGAGAAGGTTTGATTTCTTCGCCAATTCCAATAGAAACATCTACATCATTAGAATTATGATAGGTAGTATCTCTATTTGTAATGCTGGAGTCAAATAACTCTTCATTGTAAATTTCCTGAAAAGCAACACTTGTTTCTTCGGCATCTTGATATTTATATGTTTCCTTTTTAACACAACCAATTACGGAAAAAGTTGTTGTAGGAGATATAACTTTTTTGAGTACTAGCATAGTATTGATTGTATTGGTATTGCTGCTATCTATATCTTTATTTGTTAGATGTTCACTTTCCCAGTCTCCCGTATAATAGCTGTCTTCATATTTGTGTTTCCATCTGCTATTCCAATTTTTATTGGATGATATGGAATTTAATACAAGTTCTATAGAATTTGTAGAATTAATTTTGAATATCGAACCAATTATAAATCCCTGATTTTTGCCTTCTACCTGCCAATTCCTGTCCCATTGATATACGCTTGTATCGGAATTAATATAAAGATTCTCATTGTTTATATTGTAAGAACTATAGGATGTTCCATACGTATAGCTACCTCCAAAGTCTATGTTTTTTGAAACCGAAAGACAACCGATAAACGTTCCGGAATAAGAATCACCATAATTATAGTCTTCGTAGTTGTAATATCCACCATTTTCATATTTATAGTGACAGGTATCAAAATTATCCCATTTGTATCCTTCAGCAATAATTCCAACTCCTATAATTGATTTTATTTTTTTAGGAAGCAAAATTGAAAAAACAGGGCGGGTTAAATAATTTTCAAAAGACGAACTGATTTGAACTTTATTAAGCTTATTTAAATTCGCAGGATTTCTTAATATATCCGATTCTTTATCTTCTACTATACCATTAAGTTCTTCCCATCCAATTGCTTTCATCCTGATAGATGTATTTTGAGCAGGGATAGTACCTGCAATGCAAACGGTAATTATACAAATATAGAACCATTTATTCATCAGAAAGTTTTTATTACTCCTATTTCCCAATCGTCCGGTTCAACCAATTCCCCTTTGTTAGATATATTTATGCTTAATCCATTTGCAGGGTAAAAACCTACTCCCAGATAGTAAGTATTTGAAAGATGGATATTATCGTCTGTTTTATTGCCGTATATTGTAACCCCTGCTCTGGCGCATAAAAAAGATGATGTTTTGTACTCAAATCCCATTGGAAATGCTATAGTTTCTTTATTTTGTCCATTTCTATAATTTAATTTTAATCCCGTAAATAAAGAAAATTTATCATTCATTTTATTCTCCTGTCCTACCCCAAAATTTATTTCTGAAACATAAAAATCCGTGTTTTTGTTGTGTATATAATTCGTATTTGTATCTGCGTGGATTGTAGTAGTATCACAATCTATTGTGGTAGAATCCTGCCAGATTTTTGTTTCCTTGTAAATCCTACCGTAATAATAGTAATTACCACTATAGTATTCTCGTCCCATATCTTTTGCAGTTTTTATTGAAGCAAAGATATTAATTTTTATGTTTTCCGATAACAATATATTTCCAACCGTAGTTATGCCGAAAAAACCATTTTTATTTCTTTCTGTAGTGGAGTCCCCTTCGTTGATTTCTTGCCATAACTCCTCTATTATGGTAAGAGAGTCACCATACTGATAATTAGAGTAGCTAGAATCTTTATCCCATTGCGAATAGCAATATTCGGAATCCGTATTATTATTTATGTATTCTCCCGTTATCCTACCCTGGAAATTTTTTGTTTCCTTAAGAAAGGACAAAAATACTTTATAATCATTTCTTGTAAACTTTTGAATATTATCATAATAGTATCCATTCTTTTTTATGCCGGATGTAATATCTCCTCCAAATGATATTGCATTCTCGCCACCGTTTAACAATCTTGTAATACTTCCGATACTCCGTACCCAATAGGAATTATCTGCTCCTTCCCACGGGGTCCACCCCCAGGAGAACTCATTAACGGAACCTTCTAAGAAAAGACTGCCCGAAAAACCACGAAATAAGCGAGGGCAAAAATATCCGAACCGATATACCGGGTCGCTAGTATAAGTACTATATTTTTGGAATTCTGTAAGAAACAAAGAGTGTGAAAGAAAAGCCGTTAGTCCGGGCTCATATATAAGGTCTGTAACCGTGTCCGATATTATACGAGAAAACTCTACTCCAAGCCCTTTTATTCTTTGCGAAGTTTCAAAAGGCTGTATATTCAAATCTTCTATAACAGTACTCAAAAAAACAAGAAAAAAGGAAACCATAATGTCCTCTTAATACGAAGAACAATATATTTTATTCCCATTCAAATGTCAATTGTTTTTTTGCAAGAATAATAAGATTCAAAATCGCCGCTCATTTATAAAGTTTTTCAAATGTATTCCATTCCAATAAGGATTCTCGTTAACCAAAATAACAAACAAATAATATGAAAAAAATTGACATTTAAAATATTAAATATAATCTCTATAAAAGAATGGAAGTTCTACTTAATTTTGCTGCGACAAAAGTAATAGCGGTTGTTATAGGAGTAGTAACACTTCTTGGAACAAAAAGTAAAGACGTTGCATTTACCAAACCTCAAATTGTAGTTGTCTCAGATACTATATATGTAAGTACTGTTTTAAAAAATGCTTTCCCAAAAGGACTGAAAGAAATAATATTGAGCGGAACTCCCGTTAACTTAAGAGCAACTTTCCAAAATAAAGAGAGTGATTTTTCCAAAGAAATAGTTCATAATGTAAAATACAATATTGCAGAAAAAAACTTTTTGATTACTATATCCGAATCCGATACTTCTTTTATATTGAAAGAAATAAGTCAGGTGGAAAAATGTATTACTAATTTTAATAAAGTGAAATTAATTTGCCCGGATAAACATATAGTTATGATAGGAAAAGCTTATATGGATCCCGTGAAAATGGAAGCCATTGGTGGTAAGGAATTTGAACTTATGGCTTTCTGGGATTACCAGATGCCCTCGTTGAAATTCATCATAAAAAAATGACGCTTAGAAGTAGGTTGATACTTGCGTTTGCCCTCATACTTATTCTTGCGGTTGTTCCAATAATAATGTTCACATCCAAGGTTGCTCCTTTTAATCCGATTTTGGGAACGAAGGGAAACATAGAAAGTTCTTTGGAAAATTCGGTTGCGAATGCAAGAACTCCTGAAGAATTATGTGTAGCAGAAAAAGCCATACAGGAATACAGACAGTCTTCAGCCCTTTTGGAACCTTTGAAATTAGAATTTATTAAGTTCAGTATTTTGCTTGTGTGCGGACTTTTTTTTGTCTCTGTTTTTATTGCTTCTATTTATGTAAAATACATAACTAAACCTTTTCAAGAATTAACTTATGTGGCGCAGAAAATAGCAGGCGGAGATATTTCTATGACGCTTAATAAAAGCAAAGATAAAGAATTTAATAAGCTTACAGATTCTTTTAACTTTATGCTTGAATCTTTGCGTGAAGCTCGGGAAAAATTAAAATTAACGGAAAGGCATGCTGCGTGGCAGGAAATGTCAAGAATGTTGGCTCACGAAATCAAAAACCCGCTTACCGCGTTACAATTATCCAATCAAAGATTGAGAGAAAAATATCTTACAAAAAGCGATGACTTGCCGGAAGTTATCGACAAGACTACGAAAATAATGGAATCCGAGATTAATAATTTTGTTACCCTTGTGGGTAAGTTTTCCGAATTTGCCCGCCTACCATCGCCGGATAAGAAACCTACGAACCTGAACGAAATTATAAAAGAATGTGTTGGATTGTATGAAAACATCCCGGATGTAAAATTTAAAGAAAATTATGATGAGTCCATACCGGAAATTATTATTGATGCAGGACAAATAAAGCAGGTGTTAAAAAATATTATTAAAAATGCAATTGAAGCAAAGTCGGAAGAAAATTTTGAAATTATCGTTACTACCAAGTGGAACATCCCGCCCCGGCGTGGATTGCTGCCGGAAGAGGTAGAAGTAGTTATATCTAACAACGGCAATGCGATATCCGAAGAGGATTTGAAACACCTGTTCCATCCATATTTTACTACAAAAGAAGGCGGGAGTGGACTTGGATTAATTATTTCCGAAAGAATATTAGTAGCCCACAATGGAACAATAGAAATAGAAAATAATCAAGACAAAGGAGCGAGAGTTTTAATAAAACTACCTGTGAATAAAATATAGGCAAATTAAGAATGTTAAATGCTAAATTATGAATGCAGAATTAAAAGAAACTAAAAGCAGGAAATGCTTAGGAATCAAAGGGGTGAACAATGGAAAATAAAATACTTATAATAGATGATGAAAAAAATATTCTTTCCATATTGTCCGACATTTTAAAAGACGCGGGATATTCTGTTTTTACTGCAGGAACCGGCGAAGAAGGACTAAAAATTCTTAAAAAGGAAGATATAAATCTTTTATTTCTCGATGTAAGATTGCCCGATATAAACGGAATAGATTTGCTTAAACAAATAAAGAAAGAAGAATCTGCAGTAGAAGTAATTATGATATCCGGGCACGCAACAATTGACATTGCCATTCAGGCAACGAAACTGGGAGCTTATGATTTTATAGAAAAACCCCTTAGCCTTGAACGGGTTAAAATAGCCGTAACACATGCAATGGAAAAAACAAATCTGGTAAAAGAAAAAGACGAACTGATAAAAATAAATGCAAGTGGTTATGAAATATTGGGCGAGTCCAAAGCCATAAAATACATAAAAGCTCAAATTGAAAAATGCGCCCCGAGTGACAGTAAGGTGCTTATACTTGGCGAAACAGGAACGGGAAAGGAACTTGTAGCTACGGCTATTCATACCCAGAGTACAAGAAAAACTGCTCCGTTTATAAAAGTAAATTGTGCTTCTATCCCTGAAAGTTTAATAGAAAGTGAACTCTTGGGACACGAAAAAGGTGCGTTTACAGGTGCCGTTTCCAGGAAAATAGGAAAATTTGAATTGGCGGATAAGGGGACTATATTTCTTGATGAAATAGGAGATATGGGACTTTCCTGCCAGGCAAAAGTTTTGAGAGTATTGGAGAATGGAGAGTTTGAAAGAGTAGGGGGATTAACTTCAATAAAAGTAGACGTCCGAATAGTTGCGGCTACAAATAAAGACTTATTAAAAGAAATAGAAAAAGGGAAATTTAGGGAGGATTTATATTACAGGCTAAATGTTATGCCCATATATATTCCTCCTTTAAGGGAACGAAAAACGGATATCCCTGTTCTTGCAAAACATTTAATGAACTTATTTTGCAGGGAAAGAGGGCTGCCAACAAAAGAATTTGAAGAATCTGCGATGGATACACTTAGTAATTATTCTTATCCCGGAAATATAAGGGAACTTAGAAATATCATAGAAAGAATTGCCATTATGACGCAGGATGAAAAAATAAAGACGGAAGATATAAGTTTTATCGTGGGGACTAAAAAAGTAGATGATATTTTTTCAGAATCTCTAAGTCTTTCCGATGCACAGAAAAAGCTTTTAAAGAGGTATGTAGAAACCCAACTCGAGAATAACAAATACGATATGAAGAAAACTGCCGAAGCATTGGGAATAGAAAGACCAAATCTTTATAGAAAAATGCGGGAACTTGGCATTCAAAAATGATACACTTTTTGTGTCAATATTGACACAAAAACATGCTTTTGTGGCAAAAATGCGTATGTTGAGAAATCTTAATATTTCCTTATATAGTAACAAAATTTGGAGATTTGAAATAAAATGTCACAGCGTTTGCTATATACTTTAGGAAAGGAGGTGACAAAGAAATGAATAAAACATTAAAATTAAGTTCGAAAATAAAAATAAAGGAGGATAAGATGAAAAAACTCTTATCATTAGGATTAAGTTTAGTTTTTGTTTTAGGGGTTATTGGTTGCGGGAAAGAAAAACCTGTTGATGAAACTGCTGCTGATAGACAGGCAGTTGAAGATATGGTTCGTGCTTCCGAATGGTTTCAGAGCAATGAGGCTCAAACTGACACAACAAAACCACCTACAAAAAAAAGCAAGGGGAATAATATTATAGGGGATCCGTTATGGGTTAGAGCTGTTGCCGATACAGGGAATCATTTAGACATTAATGTATCAATAACCGGTGACTCTGCTTATGTAGAATGGACATTAGATAAGGAAGGATTATTTTGGATTTTGGGAGCACAGGAAGCAGCCGGTGATTCCGGACTTGATACTACCCTATTTTTCGCTCCAAAACCTTTAAGCGAGACTTCTAAAATGTATGGTATTTATAAAAGAACAGGTGCTAGAACTAGTACTCACAGGGGTTGGGCATTGAGAAAAATATCAGGAGTATCAGGCTATTCAAATGTTCAACATACGGTAAGAATAGATAGTATGAGGATACAATGCAAGACTTATCCTGATACAGTATTAACAAATCCTTCGGGATATTTGTTTGATATGGAGAATGCTTTGAATTTTGCGCCTGCGGAAAGCGTAACTATTACTTTGTATACAAATACAAGCAATGCAGAGGCGTATCTTCACTTGTGGCCGGAATGGCTCGTCAGAATACCTATGAAAAACAATGGAGATGGAACGTTTACTAATGAACAAAAATGGTGTATCCCGTTCCTTCCACAGATGACAAGATTTGCATGGTTTGACCTTATAGGTAAGAATACAATACATGATACAGAATACGGTTATGATTACGATGGTTGGTTATATCCATATTTAAATAAAAATCTTAGCGGAAAATAACAGAATCCAATAAGGGGGCGAGTAATCCTCGCTCCCCTGGAAAGGAGATAAGATGAAAAAACTTTTTCTACTGTGTTTGAGTGCGATTCTTATACTCGGGATTGTTGGGTGTGGGAAAAAATCCAACACAGGCGCAGGAGATGATCTGCCGGATAATTATTGGACTGAAATAGCAGTTTCGGCAGTTAAGCCACCAACGGATACGACAACTAAAAAAGGAGATAAATATTTGCCGATTAATTTATGGAGACAACCTGGTACGGCAACAGTTACTGCAATCCCGTCGATCAAAGGTTCGGAAGCAAGTATTTCAGGACATATTACATGGCCTGACACTCTGGTTGTAGCTTATTGGGATAGCACTGTAGGAAGTACTGAATATTATGATACTGTTTCTAAACCTACGCCTAATTTTACGGGAGACGTAACGTACTATTATAAAGTTAAGAATAATAAATGGGCATTTACCGGACTTACACCCGGCAAAATAGTATCTGACTCTGCAGGTACGTATGTTAATATAGATTCTATTCAAATAGAAGTTTTAGGAGAAGGGGTAAAACCAACTATTACCAGCCCGACTCAACTTATATCTGCGGAAGATACATACCCATATATTTTCAATGTTGGAGATTCGATAAAAATTACTGTTTATAAATCAGGCTCTCTTTCTGATAATTCTGTAGTGGTATTCTTACATGTTCCGGCACTAGATTATACGAGTCCATTTGCGCACATTTCAGGTACCAATAAATGGGAGGGAACATGGGTTCCTAAAGATGCTCAGGCACGTTGGGCATGGGTAGATGTTTTTGATTGGGGTGTTCTTTTTAATAAAACCCAGACGTCAGAAAGAGATATGTTGTGGGGAATTCCGTATAAAGTTGAGTAAAAACGAAATTTATAATGGGCGAGGCAAAAGCCTCGCCCATGTATTTTTTTAAAAGGAGCAAAGATGAAAAGAAGACTTTTTTTTATGATGGCAAGTGTTTTTATTACAGGATTACTTTTTGGACAGGAGAATTCACCTACTTTATCTCCTGAAATAGAAAAGACTATAAAAAAAGAGATTAGCTCTATGGATAGAACCCCTCTTTTTATTCCAAAAGATCCTTTGGTTGCAGGACTATTTTCCCTTACCTTCCCGGGATTAGGTCAAATTTACTGCCAGAAATATACGAGAGGAACTATTTATTTTGCATCTGAGATGGGGTGTTTTATATTGGCATCTGCGCTTGCAGGAACTAAAAACGTGGAATACACGTGGACAGCTACAGATGAAAACGGAGAAGAAAAAGAATTAACTAAAAGGGAAACAATAAATAAATGGGATGACCTTTCCGGACTTGAACGGGCAGGAGTAGTCGGTCTTATTATGGGTGGAGTAGGCATTCATATATGGAATATTAGGGATGCTTATAATCTTGCACAGGATCACAACCAAAGATTGAGCTGGATAGGAAATGTAGATTTGCAACTCGGATTTAAGAATGATAATCCCGGACTAAAACTCGAAACCTCTAAAAAGTTTTAATAATGATTGTCAAATGTAAACATCTTTGTTGTATTGGTTTCTTGGCTATAAGTTCCACCCTTTTTGCAATCCAAAGACATGTTTATGAATCAGGTGGGGCACAAGGAATACAGAATTCAATAAATCTCTCTTCTGCGAACGATACCGTTTTTGTCCATACAGGAACATATTATGTAAGAAATATTTCATATGTTGGATTAACTATGAAAGATAAGGTAACGCTTATAAGTCCGCATCCAGATAGTGTGATTTTAAGCGGGCTTAATTCGGCGGGAACCGATACCGCGTACCATGTTATTTACTGTGCTTTTGGAGATTCTTCTTCTCACTCTGCGATGATAAAAAACTTTACAATAACGGACGGAAATGCAAAAGGAGTATCTTCCGGCAACAATTGTGGCGGCGGAATATTTTGCGCGTATTCTTCCCCTAGGATAGATTCTTGTATAATAAAAGATAATAATGCTGAAAATGGCGGCGGCGTTTTTTTATATGCCTCATCTCCTGAAATTAATGCTAATGCGTTAACCGATAATTCAGCTAAATCTGGAGGAGGGTTTTTTATTTATGGGAATTCGGCACCCCTAATTAACGACAATAAGATAAATAATAATTCATCAAATGTAGGAGGCGGATTTTTTGTAGATAGTGCTTCCGCAACGATTATACAAAATGAGATAAAAAACAATTTGTCAACAGGTGCAAATAGTGGAGGAGGCGGGCTTCTTATTTATAATTCTTTTGGTGTTGAAGTTAGCAAAAATAAAATATGCTTTAACAGTGCAAATAATGGAGGAGGGGTTTATATTGATAGTTGTGCTTCCTCTATAAATATCGTTGGAAATGAGATAAAAAATAACGTTGTTGTGGATTATGGTGGTGGTTTGCATATAAGGAATACATCCCCTACAGTTTCCAACAATGATATAATCAATAATTTTTCTGGCAGCGATGGGGCGGGTATTTTTACGTTCGGCTCAGCCTGTAAAATTGTTAATAATTTAATAAAAAATAATATTGCCCAGGAATATGGAGGGGCTCTTTATTTATATCACCAATCTTATCCTACAGTTAGAAACAATATTATAGATAATAATTCCGGAGATTACGGCGCAGGTCTTTATGTTGAGTTTTTCTCGTATCCTACGCTTATTTGTAACGTAATAACCAATAATATATCTCATATGGGAGGAGCCTTTGCCATTTGCGAAGGTTCCCGCGCTAATATTGATAGCTGCTTTATAGTTGATAATGTTTCCGAATCCGATACAAAATCCGGGTTGTCTTATATTATAGATAATGCCGACACGGTTGCAATCAATTATTCTCATCTCTATTACAATACTTTTCAACCGGATACGGAAATTAACAATGCTACCGGAATTAATGTTTCTTTTGAAAATAACTTTTGGTGGGATACTACAAATACGGCTATATCGGGAATAATTAGCGGGTTTAATAAACATACGCCATTTGAAAATAATTTTATACCCGGAGTCCCGGGAGAACCAATTACAATAGATTCTGTTCGTAACTATGATTCTACCTACTCTTTTATCGTGGATTCTCTTTGTGGAGATTCCGCAATTTTATATTTACAAATATATGGGCAAGACAGGAATGCAAAACTCAGGGAAGCAGGAGTATCTATTATAAAGTCAAGCGTTTATCCAACCGGCATAGCAGTTGCGCTTATAGAAACGGATACAAATTCTGGCATATATCAAGGACAAGCAACTATAAAAAGTTCTACGGGAAATAATAATATAAGATTGGATGACGGATACAATATTATAAGAGCAGATACCAGCAATGACAATATAACTATTATATCCAATATGGATACTACAAAAAAATTCGTTGTAGCATATAAGAAAAAACTTGGAGTAACTGAGAATAATTCTTTGCCAAATATAAATAAAGCAATATTAAGAGTCTCCGGAGGAGGGGTTACTAAACCAATAATAATTAGTTACTCTATACTCTTTAATACAAAAGTCTCATTACAAATATATGATATAGGTGGCAGAAAGATGAAGTCCTTTATCAACAAGGAACAAAAAGCAGGGAACTACAATATTATTTTTAATACAAAGGATGTTACGGCAGGCGTCTACTTTGTTGTGCTTAAAACAGGTAATTCTAAAGTTGTCCAAAAATTAGTTTTAATAAAATAGCCATATTTAACACGCCCCTGTATACTTAATACATTGACAATTTTTCCATATAGGCTTAAAGACTAAAAATGGTTTTGTTATTTTGTATTACAATGCTTAATCCTGTTGTTATGTCTAAATATATAAAACCAACTAATGAAAAAACAATATGTGCAAAGATTGAACTGTCCTCTATAAAACTCATCTTAAAAAAAGCGGAAACGGATACATATGGTATAAATACAAAATTAAATTATGATTCAACAAATACTTCTGTTGGGATTGATTATAAGGTAGAAGAGAAAATAGGAGAACTTGAAATAAAAGAGGATAACAAACAATCAAACCTTCCTACAGGAGGGGATGCAGGGGATATTCTGGAAACGTTAAACAAATTAAAAAATATCTGCACGATAACGTTTTCCCATAAAATACCTTTAGAATTAAATTTGAACGTAAAGTCGGCGGACATCAATTTAACGGGATTAAAAATATCCGGATTTAATTTTTCTACAAATGGAGTTTCTACGGTATGTATAGATTCACCCAATACTGTCCCATGTAAAGATTTTTATATTAATTCACAATTTGGCAGTTTCAAGGGAACTAATTTGAGTAATGCGAACTTTGAGAATTTTTGTTTTAGCGGCGGGATTGGGGTGTATACACTTGATTTTAATGGTAAATTTGAAGGAAGTAAAAGAATAGAAATTACAATCGGGACAGGACAACTTAATTTGATTTTACCTGACAGTGTTTCTATAAAGCTTAAATCAAAGGGAGTTCATCTGAAAAACATAAAAAAACTTGCAAAGGATGAAAACGACTGGTATTGTTTCACAATAAAAAATAGTAAGATGGGACATCCCGCTACGGCGGCGAAAGAACTAATTATACATATAGATGGAAGTATGGGGGTAGCGATAATAAAATGATACATTCTATAATTCTTGGAATTGTGCAAGGAATTACGGAGTTTTTTCCGATATCTTCTTCTGCGCATCTGGCATTTCTTGAACAGTTATTCGGAATAACGGACAAATTACAATTTACTGTTTTTCTCCATTTTGGTTCGGTAATCGCCATTATTTTTATTCTGTGGAAAGACATTTGGGAAATCTTATTACACGATAAGCGTACTATTTTATTGTTCGTAATTGCTTCTATTCCTGCCGTGATTGTTGGAGTTGGCTTTGAATCTAAAATAGAAAATATATTCAATGAGCCTTTTATGATAGCTTTTGCGCTTATGATTACAGGTTTAGTGCTTTGGTTTACACGACAAAAAAAAGCAGAAAACAACAATAGAACTAAAATAAGTGTTATAGATGCCATACTAATTGGAATAGCACAATCATTGGCAATTGTTCCAGGTCTATCAAGATCAGGATTTACGATAAGTACCGGAATTTATATGGGGGTAGACAGGACATCGGCAACGAAGTTTTCATTATTGCTCGGATGTATAGCAATTTTAGGCGCAAGTTTATTGGAGTTTATCGACATATTAAAACTGGGTAGTTCCGCTTTGAGAACTATGGATTTTGGAGTTATTTCCGTTGGAGTGCTTATATCTTTTCTAGTAAGTTATATGGCAATTAAATTATTATTCAAGGTAGTAAGAAAACAATCCTTTTCTCTTTTCGCAATATACTGTTGGGTAGTTGGATTTTTTGTGCTGCTAAAATCGTGATATCTTGTTATATGGAGTTGACTGTTCAATAATACAATTACTCTACTTATCTTAATTTATTTTTCCTGTACTTGAATGATAGAAGCTCTGACTTGGTGGAGGTGTTTTTAATATGTATTTTTGCTTTTTGAGATTTGATTTTTGATTTATGTATAAACTACCCGTTATAATTGGCCCTACTGCAGTTGGAAAAACAGAGATTGCAATTGAAATAGCTTCAAAATTAAATGCCGAAATAATATCCTGTGATTCCCGACAGATTTATAAATATATGGATATCGGTACAAGCAAGCCCACCATTGAACAACAGTCCATCGTTAAACATTGGCTTGTAGATGTTGTAGAGCCGGATGTTTCTTATAATGCATGGGATTATGCACTTGAAGCAAGGGAAAAAATAAAAGAAATAAGAAGCAGAGGGAAAATCCCTATTGTTGTTGGCGGGTCGGGTTTGTATCTGCGTGCACTCGTAGAAGGGTTTTTTGCTATGCCAAAACCTTCTGCCGACATAAAAAAAAGACTTCAGGGGGAAAGCGCTCAAGACCTTTATGAAAAGTTAAAACAGATAGATGAAGTAACGGCTAACAAATTACATTCAAATGATAAAATGCGTATAATGAGGGCCATTGAGGTTTATGAAACAACAGGGATAAAAATGTCCGAATTGAAACCCCAAAAAGTAGCTTCAGATTACAAACCTTCGTATATATGTTTTACAATGGAGCGTGCAAAATTATACGAAAGAATAGAAAAGAGGGTAGATAAAATGATAGAAAACGGGTTTGTTGATGAAGTAAAAGGTCTTATTAAAAAATATTCTCCCGAATTAACTGCATTGCAAACCATTGGGTATAAAGAATTAATTACATATTTGAAAGATAAAAAATCTTCTCCAGAGGTATTGGACAAGGCAATAGCGTTAATAAAGCAAAATACCCGTCGATATGCAAAACGGCAAATAACTTGGTTCAAAGGTGTAGCAGATGTTAATTGGATAGATTTGTCGGGGAAAGAGAATAAACAGACAATCAATTTTTTAGTTAATAGTTTACAGACAACAATTGGCAAAGACAAATGATATAAAAAGGTAGGTTCTTTCACACGACTAAATCTTCTAACAAATAATCTCACCACCCCGTCAATGCTGGGTAAACTCCGAACACAGAGGCGAGGAAGTTGACTGCGGCACTTAAAAATGAGTTACAATTCCGAATTCGATAATTCTTTGAGTGTCATAGTGGTCGGGGTTATTATAATAAGATTTACATAGTTCTGCACGTTTATTATATATATCTTTTCCACTCGTATAACCATACATTTCTTTGTAGGCTTCGCAGTGCGTCTTATAATTTTCATAAAGGCCCTCATAGTAAAAGGAATCGTAAGGAGATATATTAATGATTGGGGAATCCGGTTTTCCACTACTGGAATAAACCTTTAAAATGTTTTTAATGTTAAATACATTCCACACATTCATAAATAATCCCAGGTTTAATCCCACGACGTTAAACTCTTTTTCTGCTCTTATATCTACTTTAGAAATAGGAGACAATCTTGCCACACCAATAATTGTTGAATCAAAAAGCGCACCCGAAGTATAGCTATACCTAAAATCAAGATTCCAATTAGATAAAGGGCTAAATGTTGTTATGGTAGGTACCGAAAAATGAATATTGGCTTTATATGAATGAGTTCTATCAATCGGCAAGGCATATTCTTCAGGAGATATTTGTGTTCCACCGGTATAAAACCAATCTTTAAACCAATCTTCCGCGGAAATGCCAATCAATTTAGCTCGTAAATAAGAATAACCAAATGTTCCCGAAACCCAATTAGAAAAATTCTTTTCTAATTGTAAATCTATTCCATAGGTTTCTATCTTATTATTTGGCGCGAATGTTAAATAGGTTATAGTTTGTCTATAAAAGTCATCGCTGATAGTCTTAGTAGTTAATAGATTTCTTGTTTCTTTATAATAAGGAGAAACTCCCAGTATGAATTTCAACGGCAATTTTTGTCTTATCCCACCCGAATACATAATGGTTTTTTCCATTTCTAAATCGGCACATTGCATATATCCCGCTAAAACCCTAAAATCCTGAGGTCTATAAAAATATTTATGATTAAGGTATATTACTGAACTGCTAAACGGTGTAAACGAAATGCCTAAATCCGGACCTATTCCATATTTTTCTGTTGATGTTTTTTTAACACTGCTTCCACGACTATCAATATAGTCATAGCTTTCTATCCCGGAATTAGAACAATCAAGCCTTGCCCCTGCATTTATCAAAAGCTTCCTATTTTTGAATTCATCGGAGATATAAGTAGTATAGAAATGGGGTTTTGCTTCATAAATATATAAATAGGGATTAGTATTTAGGAAAGAAACCTCAGTCAAGTCTATTTCGTATTGTTTTAAAGAAGTTCCGATTTTTAATTTATTACTTTTGTTTATTTGAGAATTGAAGGAAACATTTAAAAAATTAGTTGCATTTTTATTATCAACCCATACCGGGTCAAAATTATAATCAAAGATTCCCCATTCGTCTTGGTTATATCGTATCATTGACAAATTTCCTGACGGCTCAAACGAATCCGCACTGAATGTTCCGGTAGTATCACTCATATATTTACGAACATCCTCTATATAGTTACTTAAATCAAATTTATGAAAATATACAAATGTAGTATCGTTTATCTCATATACTACGGAATCGTTTTGCGTAAGTAGGCTTTTATCTTTTCCCACCATATAGCTGTTAACCTGATAATATCTCGTGGAATAAGCATCCCTTATATCCGTTGCTTTTACGTCACTATTCCACACCCATTCTCCTGTTCCAACATCCGTATACCCCATTTGTGCAATCTTTTCATAGTAATATCTCCAGGCTTTTTCCGCCGACCATTCTACTCCATTTACGGTTCGCCATTCATTGGTTTTTGGGTTATACCATCCGGAATCGTATGCGAACGAAACCCACGGAAGCCATTTCCCTACCTCTTTCCAATTGTTGTACGATTTTTCTCCCTGGGAACTTACCTTGAAAGAATAATTATATCTGCCCGCATTTATGGTATAATTGGTATTGCGAGAGATATTGTGAGTTAAAGAGAAGGTTAATCCATAATATTTGGATTTATAAACAGGCCAATCTTCTATCCACGCTCCTTGGGAATGATAATGGTCATAAACTTGGTATGTTTGATTTAACAATTCATTTTTTATGCCGATTTTCAAAAACGGTTTTGGTGCCCATAAAAGTTTCAAAATTCCGTTTGTCTGATAAAGACCATTATTAATTTTAGGTAAAATGCTTGGCGAATGATTGTCAGTAGTATCTATTCTCCCGGATGCAAAAAATGTCACTTTCTTAAGTAAGGGAAAACTTCCTCCCAGGTTAAAGTTGAAAAACTGTTCTCCCATACGGCTATTTGTAGAGTATTTAATATTTCCGTCATAACCATTACTTCCTTCCATCGTAGATATGTTTAGTATGCCTAAATTAGTATTTTCATATCCCAAACCAACGCCATCTAAAGTCATCCATATTTTGGATATTGCATCTTCATTAAATGCTATCCAGGGTATTTTGTAAACGGGGTCTGTAATGTCTATCCCATCTACAATAAACAACCCTGCTTCTCCTGTTGCGATCCCTCTAAAATAAAGCGTATTT
The DNA here is from genome assembly GCA_028688815.1 of bacterium. Classification (GTDB taxonomy): domain Bacteria; phylum Hydrothermota; class UBA3073; order JACQXS01; family JAQTXJ01; genus JAQTXJ01. The sequence goes on from JAQTXJ010000002.1 coordinate 21,258, forward strand.
CCAGATTTAATTACTCCCGGTTGTTGGAAAAGAAATTCTGATAAAGGTAACCACTGAATATCACTTTCATGGATATAAGTTATTGTGTAAGGTAATCTAAAAAGAGAATCTGCTTCGGTTGTGTCCGTATTGTTCCTCAGTATTAAAAAGAAAAACAAGCTAATCATTATTTTTTTCTTACTTCTCGTTTATCCAACAGATTATTTTCTGTCTCATTGTAACGGTAAATAAAATAGTCCATTGACAGTTTTTGTCAAGGACTAATCTGGGATAATCTTATGGGGTTACAAATGTCCAGCTCATCTTAGTTTTTTCCTAAAAAAGACAAACTACTAATTAAGAAACATGCCTCAAGCTGGAAGCTTAAGATACTTTACGTCTCTACCTGTGTTCTTTACTTTACCAGTACTATCTTCTTTCCCGGCAAAATTTCTTTACCTGCTTTCAATTTACAAAAATAGACTCCATTAGCAAGTTTTTTGTTTTCCAGTTTTACCGTATATTCACCTTTGTTTTTAATCCCTTTATCAAGAGTTGCTACTTTTTCGCCTGATATATTATATAATGATAATTCCACTTCCGTTGACTGTGGAATTACATAATTAATATTAATCTTATTGGATAAGTTAGGCGTAACAGAAAGAGATAATTCCTTGGGCTTTGTTGTTTCCTCTACATTCTGCCAATTCAAATATATGGAGTTATCAAAGTTAATACTGTCGCTACTTCCAAACGCAGAAAAGAAATACCATAGCCTTATTACATATGTCCCCGTATTAAGTCCGTAGGTTGAAAAAGTACAAATATTGTCATTATCTACCGGAGTCGTTGTTCTGCCTGTTATAGGGAAAAACGTTGTGGTGTCTTTTGTAGGCGCATACTCAACTTTATATCCATCAAAACTAAACGGAGAATTTGGTCCCCTGAGCATAAAAGCACTTCCACGAATGGGAATATTTTCGTTAGTGTGCGAAGGAGACGGCGGATAACAACCCGTAACCATAACCGTTGCGGAATCATAAATTAATACAGGATTTGCGAGAACAGTATTATAAAGAATCGTTGCTGCCATACCTTTAGCTATTAAATGTCCGTACATAAAATTTGTAAAAAGCATCAGGGAAACAGAATGACCTTCCATAAGTGCATCCGTATAAAGACTTGTAAGCCCGGAAATTAAAAAAGATTTACCTGCGGCACCGATATGTCCGCCTGCTCCGTCACAAACCGCGTTCCAAAATAGAGACTTTGCCGAATCCGCCAAAAGACATTCTCCGAAAATCGAACTCTTTATCGAAAGTTGAGTCCCGGAATAAAAATACAAGTTCCACGCCGCAACGGATGAATTTACAAGATGATAGTTTCTCCCGGGAAACGGCGCCGTAAAATCACTGTATTTCGAACCGTTTACAAGTCCCATTATCGTATCTGTGTCCGGAATTGCAAAAATATGGCCTGACCCTCTGATTTCTGCGTTATATAAATCTACATTTGTGCTGTCTTCTGCCATTGTTGCAAGTAAAAGTCCGGTAAGGCTATCCAGTACAAGAGAATAAGTTATCTTATTGCAGGTAGTATCGGGATACGTAAAATGATTAATCCAATTATTCATATGCAAAGAATCTCCATAAATTTTCCCGGATGTCCCTTTCGGGAAACCAACCCAAACAAGTACAGTGTCCGAATGCGAAATATGAACTTCTGACGAATCTCCTAAAACCACAAATTCACCTGCTTTATCGGTATGGTTTATGTGTATTTTAGCCTTATCTCCAAATGTGCAAAAAGTAATAAAGGCTTCATTCATAAGTACATTGTCAAATAATAAAGAACCCCCGTTTATAACCCCGCCACCTAAGGGCAAATTAGAAGAATTTATTTTTGAATGCTTTATTTCTATTTTACTGGAATCCATAATATGCATACCAACCTGCATACCAAATTGATATATGTAGTCTTGGGGAATTACTAAACTGGTGCTGTCTACGGAAAATAAAGAATTTTGAAACGCATAGATAATACCTCTTACAACGAGAGAACAATTGCGGACAATAAGTTGCGAATTGTTATATATTAGTATGTTATTATTAATAGTGGTGTCGTGATCAATTATTACAGTTGAATCTATTATTATCCAATCCCCTTTTGTGGAAGCATTAAAAGGTATATTTTGCGTTAAAGTAAAAGCATTTTTTCTGTTTAATTCTATTTGTTTAATGGCTGCAAAAGGACTTGCATGATATCTGGAAATGATATCCTGCGGAACGTTCGTTTTTGTTGCCGGAGTACTTATTCCTACCGCTTGCGGAAGAAGTTTGTTAATTTCCTGTTGTAATTTACTCTTAGGAAAGCTTGAACTTTCCTTGTTTGATAGTACATTTGTTTGAGGAGTCGGAATGTTTACATCTTTACTCCGGGTTACCGATTTTGCGTTTATAACGCCACTAATCAAAACAAACAAAAAAATCGCTTTTCTCATTTTACCTCCATTTGTAATTCTTCTTTTTGTTTTTTTCTGCTTTTTCTTCTTTTATCTTCTATGATTTTTGTTGGCGGAGGCATCGGTTTACGATGTCTCCGGTATTTTTCATAAATTTCGTTACTTTTATTTTTTATTAATTTTAGTGTTTTTATTTTCCTTTTCATTGTTTTTTACTTATAATAATATTGCATTCTTCTTGGATGGGTAGGGTGACGTCATCCTACCTGCCCATATTTATAATATGTTATATAGCAAATGTCACGACATTTTAGACTGTAATTCATAAGTTTGGTATTATATAACAACAAATTAAGAATTTTCTTATAATTATATTTCGGATAAAACCATATTTTTGTATCATATTAGATACAAAAAGTGTATCATTTTTGCTTGTCTATCGTCAGGCAGGAATGCTTACAATTGCTATAAGGAACTATTTAATCACGTTTTTAATTACTAAAATGTGTTTCTACTATTCGTCCCCAAAAGTCTATTATTGTTAAAGCGTCTACATCTCCCGTTATTGAGAATACGCTTCTTGCTGCCCATGGCCATCGCCAGAATCGTACAAGAGGAACATCCTGTTTCTCTATTTGTTTTAATATTTCTATTTCGTCAAATTCTTTTATCCCATTAAAATATATTGAGTAGTTGTCTGCCGTTTTAGTAATTTCAACTATATACCCATCTTCTTTTAAGAACTTCACAAATCTGTCGGAACAATTTGGATTTATTCCGATTATTGGTTTTTTATCCGAATGAACTTTCAACTCGCTTATTGAATTTACCAACTTATATTTACCATACCAGTTAGCGCTCTCCGTAAAAGATGATGGATCTGCGACAAAGCGGGATGTTCCATTTTTCCCATTGCCTTTAATCCCTGCTTGGTCGAAATGTCCCGTTTCTATATTTTTTGCCAGCACTGTTGCGCGTTTGGAACACTTAAAATTAATAGCATAAACATTTGTTTGTGTTTCTTTTATAACGGCTTCAAACTTTTCTTTTTCTATCCACCATTCTGCAATGTCTTTTAATGTTGCTTTCCATACAGGCAGATTGAAAACTTCTACTTGTTTAAGTATCCTTTCGATTGCCGGTCTATACAATGTGACACGTTCCGGATGTACCTGTACTCCAAAAAACTCTCCTCTTTCATAAGTTTTCTTAAAAATAGTCCATAATATTTTTTTTACTATTTGTTGTTTCCTTATTCCAAGCCTGTCAACTACGATTTCGTCGTCCGGCAAAGTCATTGGTATCTCAACAATTCCATTTTTCATTATTCTGGGTGTTACAACTTGTTTTGCCACTTTACCTGGAGTATATAGTCTTACGGCTTTCTGATACGCATCCCACTGCTTTTTCTTAAAATCTTTTTTATCTATAATATCCAACAACATTGTATAACTGCTGTCCCACATAAAACCATTGGTCTTAAGCGCTTCCATTGTATCGTCATTCCATCTAGTGTAAGGAGCCCTAAACCCGGAAAATGTAATCTTATATTTTTGAAAAATCTCTATTGCTTTCCTGAAATGTTCTTCCTGTTGCTTTAAGCTTAATCTTGTATAATCAATATGTACATACCCATGAATTTCAAAAACCGCCCCTCTTTTTTGCAATCTTTGTATGGTTTCAGGATACCTATCCACAATGTTTGCTGTAATTGGAAACGTTGGAATAGCATTATATTTAAGTAGCAAATCGATATATCGCCCGAGTATTTTCTCTAATTTGCAGGGCGTAAAGTTGAACCTATTCATTATGCTTAATCCCCTGCTTATAAGATTTACTATTCCCCTTGATTGCCATAAAAATGAAGCTAATTTTCGCATATTGTTATACAAAATATAGGAAGCCCTTGAAGCTTTGGCAATTAGGGATCCCTATCCAGCTCTGCTGGACTACTTAATACCCTCAATTACTATTAATTACTACATTTAATTTTTAATGTTTGCAAGCTTTTTCTATATTATTTATCCCAAGTGAAAAATTCTTTGACAATAGCTTTATTACTCATTATCCTTATTGTTAATAAGAAATAAATAGTAAAATATATTCTTGTCTAAATTTAACAAGGAGGCAATATGAAAAGATTTACTTTTCTTTTTGCTACCCTTTTTTTTACCAATTCAATATTCGCAGAAAAAATAGTCTTCACAAAAGAATATTACTACAACAACCCTCCTATCCAGGGTTGGTTTTCTGAGTTATGGACTATGAATACGGATGGTTCTGGGGGAACTCAATTAACTAATTTCGGAGTTCCATATACAGCCGAAAATCCTGTCCTTTCGCCTGACGGGAAATGGATTGCTTTTACTTCTTCTTATTGTGCCTGGCGCAGCGCGCTTTATAAAGACATATTTGTAATCGGAACAAACGGTGCTCAATTAACGAGACTTACAGGCGGAGAATATATTACTCCCGTAGATTCCGGGACTTTGCATGGTTTAATCTATGATAATACCGGAACGGATATTCAGGAAATCCAGATAAATATTACGTACCAGGGGTCTAACCAATTCTACCATCCTACAGAAATATCGGATAATCTTTTTGAATATACCATCCCGAATGTCCCATCCGGTAAAATATGGGTCAAAGCTTCTGTTAGCCAGTATAAAGGCTGTTTAATTTTTCCCGTAATAAATGCTGGGACAGTTAACACCGTTGAAAATATGTATCTTGAAAATGGAAATTATCTTGCAGGCTCTCCTGATTGGGCGCCGGATATGAGTAAAGTAGCCGGCATCTTTTCGTATTCCTGTTATGACCATACCGACTCTACTAACCAATGTAAAGGCTCGGATAATATCTCTTTATGGGATATAAACGGAACTCAATTGGGGACCCGTTCTTCCACTTATCCTTTTGACGGATTTCCTCGTTACTCTCCGGACGGGACAAAAATAGCCTTTTCCTACGGAGCGCCGTTCACGCAATCGCTTGTTACAGTTCCTTCTAATAACCTGAGTGCCACAGCTACAGTTATAGTTCCGGGGAACATAGACTATGTAAATCTTAGAAATTATTCTGCAGTTTATCCTGCATGGTCACCTGATGGTGGCAAACTTGCTTTTACGTATCAAATGGTTGATGCATATATGAATTTGTATGGCGGTTTATATACCGTAAACTCTAATGGCAGCGATACTACGGAAATCGTCTCGTTTACTTCAAATGCTTTTCCAATATACCCTTCTTTTTCTCTTGACGGAACAAAACTAATTTACACTTTAATGCAAAGCAAGAGCGCGTATCTTAATATAATAACCGACTTATCAACCCACAATTACACAACGGATATCTGGGAATATGACCTTGTGAAAAAAGCAAGTACCAAAATCACTACCGATGGACTATCAAACGCTGCATTCTGGGGAAACTTTAACCCGATATCAGTGGAAGAAAAAAATAATACTAAACGCCAAATTCTAAATGCGGAATTAAAAATACTTAAAAATCCATTTGTTGGTTCTACAACTATTAGGTATTCCGTATCCATCCCGGGACCGGTATTTTTGATGGTTTATAATTCAACAGGTATAGCTGTAAAAACATTAGTTAATGAGAGAAAAGAAGTTGGAACTTATGAAATTAATTTTTCAGGTAAAGGATTCCCTACAGGTGTTTATTTTGCAAAACTGAGTATTGGAAATTATCGGGAAACTCAAAAATTTACTTTACTGAAATAAAAACTTGCAATAAAGTAAGACAATGGAAATGGATTTCAATGAAATAATAAGTAAGATTAATAAAGAGATTCGTATTCCGCTTTTGCCTGAAATTCCAACTTATGGGATTAGAGAAAAGCTAAATGAATATATAAAAAAAATAGAAGGTACGGATAATAATACTTCTTTATTTCCCCCGGAATATGACTTTTATTGCGGTGTTAATTTTTATTATAAAGATAATTACGAAGCATCTTTGGAGTGCTTTAACAAAGCCATTGAATTGAAGCCCGATTATTATAATGCAGTGTACAACAAAGCTATTGTTCTCCGGGCGCTCGAACGATTTGAAGAAGCCATTGAAACCTCTGACAGAGCAATAGAAATAAACCCTAACGATGCAAAAATTTGGTACAGTAAAGGGGTTACCCTGTCTAAACTTGTAGAATGCGAAAAAGCTATCAAATGTTTTGACAAAGCTTTGGAATTAAATCCTGATTACTATGATGCGATATATAACAAAGCCCTTATGTTTAGTCACATTGGCAATCTTGAAGAAGCTGTTAAAACTTGCAATAAAGCAATAGAAATAAATCCAAACGATGCAAAAATATGGTATAATAAAGCTAATTCGCTTGCCGATATCGGCTTGATAAATGAAGCACTTAAGTCTTACGATAAAGCAATAGAAATAAATCCGAATTTTGTCCTTGCATTTTATAATAAGGCAATTGTTCTGGGGGCTATGGGGTTTTACAAAAGATCTCTTGAAACCTATGATAAAGTAATAGAGTTAAGGCCCGAACTTGCCATGGCATGGTATAATAAAGCTTGTATGTATGCATGGAAAAGCGATAAAGAAAACTCTTTGAAACACTTATCAAAAGCAATAGATTTGGATACAAGAAATAAAGAAAAAGCTAAAACGGATGAAGATTTTTTGAACTTGTGGAGTGACGAGGACTTTATAAAACTTACAACTTAAAACAGAAAACAAAATGAAAACATATCTTATATATATTCTATTTGCAGGACTTTTAACAAATAACACTAAAGGTTACGATATTGATAAGATTAAATTAGAAGGAGGAGAAAAAATGAAGATATTAGTCGCTTTTTATTCCAGAACGGGAACAACAAAAAAAGTTGCCGAAACAATGTCCGGAATTCTTAAATGCGATATGGAAGAAATAGTTGATATGAAAAGCAGAAAAGGGTTATGGGGTTGGATTATGTCCGGGAAAGACGCTACCCAAAATAATCTTACGACAATCAAGGAAATAACCAAAGCACCGGATTCTTATGATTTGATTATAATTGGGACACCTATCTGGGCATCTAAAATGACACCTGCTGTCAGAACGTACCTATCACAAAACAAAGAGAAAATCAAAAACATCGCTTTCTTTTGTACAATGGGGGGTTCCAATGCAGGAAATGCTTTTAAGGAGATGGAATCGTTTGTCGGTAAAGAACCTTTTCAAACGCTTGAGATCCCAGCAAAAGAAGTTGCACAGGGAACATATGTCCAGAAAGTCAAAGACTTTACTGTTGAAATCCTGAAGAAATAAAAAACAGAAAATAACAGAGATAAATTATTACCGCAGAGACGCACCGCCAAAGCGGGGTAAACTCCGCCCGCAAAGAACAAAAAAACAGAGAACGGACAAGTCTAACCACAGAGAGCACAGAGAACGGGAAACAAATAAAAGTTAGAGTTAAAAGGAAAGACAAACATACAAGTTTTTACATAGAGAACACAGAGGATAAAACAGAGAGGACGCAGAGTCATTAAAATTAGAAAGATAAGGTAAATTAAATGCAGCTACAAACCTAAATCTGCGTTTATTTTTTGCATTCCTGCGAGGGTTAATTCAATAAACTGTTCCAGTGAGAGCTCTAACTTTTCACATTCTTTTATTTGTTCGCGGTTTGCGCCTGCGGCAAATCTTCTTTCTTCAAACCTGCGCAGTATAAATTCAACGGTTATGGATTGCAATTTTTTATCCGGATGCATTAAAGCAGAAGCAACTATTAATCCCGTGAGAGGGTCTATTGCATAAAGTGTATAATCCATTTTTGATTTAGACGGCACCTTGCTTGCGTGTGCTTTAATTGCATACAATACAAATTCAGGGACGCAATCCTGGAGTATTTCTGCAGTTTTAATCCCGTGTTGTGAGAAATCATTCTTGGTATCTTCATAGTCAAGATCGTGTAGGAGCCCGGTAAGTCCCCAGAATTCTTCATCTTCTCCAAAATATTTTGCAACTTCTTTCATTCCTGCTTCAACTGCAAGGCAATGTTTTATAAGATTTTGAGTTTGTATTTTTTCGTTAAGAAGTATAAACGCTGTTTCTCTTGTCATATTAAATAAAAATGAAAGAAGGAGTAATTAACGTCTTTCCGGCAACAGGGTTAATTTCTTTGTTATGTTTCGGCCCTCTAGTTTGAACATATAAATATAAGTTCCTGCTGCCACTGTCCTGCCAGCCTGGTTTGTTCCATCCCAGAGTACTTCATGTTTGCCGATAGTAAACAATTGGTTTTCAAATAAGGATTTTATTAATTCCCCTTTACGGTTCAAAATAATAAGTGTGCAATATGTATCCCGCGGAAGAACAAATACAAAGTTCGTACCTTCATCTCTTCTAAATGGATTCGGATAATTATGTATAGAACTGTCCGAAAGTTCCGGTGGAGCAATTAATGTGATTACTCTTGCACTATCTTTTACGGAAGTGTTTATGCTTGATGTCCCCCATACAAGTATTGTGTCGGCAAGCGTCGTAGTTGCTCCAATCATTATGCTTGGTGGTGGAGTTACGGTTAATCTGAGTGGAATAGATGTTCCGTAAGGAGGTACTACACCTACATCAACCAAATTATCTCCATCGCTATCTGTTAATGGTGTCCCGTTAGTATGTGTAAGTGCATATGTCCATCCATTGTTAACCTTATCAACTGTAATATCTACAGTATCATAATCATTCCCATTATTAATTACCTGAAGCGTGTAATTTATTGGTGTCCCGGAAGTTTTTCCTGTATCGTCAGGGTCAACAAGTATGCTTATTACCCGTTCTCTTGAGCACCTGAATATTATAGAAGTATCGGCAACTTGTTTATTTATCCTTTTTACTTTTATTGAATTTGCGATAACTACTGTTGTGTCACAGGTTAATGGCAATGGAGGCGCGTATATTCTTGCAGTAAGCAACCTTGTAGAATCCGGCGGCACATCCGGGAATATATAAGAACTATCTGTTGTTCCCTGGAATGTAACTCTCCAACCTGAAGTTAAATTATATCCGGTTACTTTAATGCTATCCGTAAAGTCTCCCGTATTTTTAACAGTTAAAACGCATACTTTGCTTTCATTTACAAAAACGCTGTCAAGGCTTACATTATCAGGAGCTATTTCTACGCCGTATTTCATAACTACAATATGGCTTGTTGAATCCCTAACCGTATCGTCGGAATTGCTTGCAAATACGACACATCTGTTATTTATAGTTCCTAACGTTGTATCTACAATATTTTTCCCAAGCCCGTAGTCTGCGAGAGTTTTTACTACTGCTCGATAAGAAACCGTTGTATCTCTTGAAGGTAGTATGCTTGGAAATCTCCATTCCGGCATATGTCCAATTAATGGCTGTCTATAATCACCCCATATAGTATCTCTAAGTATAACCTGTCGTAATGTTGCCTGACCTAAGTTTGTGACTTTGATTGTGTAAGTAATCGTGTCTCCCGGTATAACAGTGTCCGTTCTGTTAGAAGTCTTTTCCACTCTCATATCCGTGTTTAATATATAATGTTCCACTTTGGTGCTTGTCCATATTTTACTTATGTTTCCAATGCTTCCATAAATATATGCCGAATCATATAATGTATCCGCCTGGTGTTTAAGATTGCCGACAATTGTTCGGAATGTTACAGTATCTCCATAGTTAGGAGCGACGTTTCCTAATGACCAGATAACTTTGCCATTAGACGCAATGCCCCCATTGGATATAGGTGGAATTATTCTATAATTTGCGCCCCATAAAGTATCCGTTAATTGAACATTCTCGCCTCTCGTATTCCCGGTATTATTATAGGAAATAAAATAACTTATTGTATCCCCCGGAGATACTTCTGAAGCAGTTACAGGTATAGCCCATTTATTTATTTCAAGATCTAATTTCCCTGCAACGTAAAGGATATGAGTATCCGAAGTATCCGATACTATATTATCGCCTGTTATCCAGTATGTATTTTTCAAGGTGTCTATAGTGTCCGTAATTTCCTGTTTTGTTATAAGATTATTTACCCTGACTCTAAATCTTGCAGTATCTATCTCCCCACTGTCCATTTCTGTTATTTTCCATTGTATAACGTTTTGCGCTAGGGAAGAATTTTTCCAATACGACACAGTAGCAGAATCAGGATTTATAATGGTTGTATCTATAATTACACAACTGCGACCGCTTTTTATGGTATCTATTACCCAAACATTTTTTGCTTTTACAGGTCCAAGAGATTTAAAAGTTATTTCATATTCAAAAGTATCCCCGGGAGCAACAATAGAGTATTCCGGCAGTAATGAATTACTTGGATACCTGAAAGATTTTTTCTTATAGATATTAATTGTTGGTCTTGCCAAGATATGATAAGTCGTATCCGATGTATTGGGTACATCCTCGTCAGTACTTGTAAGCCAGGACTTGTTCCATATAGTATCCCCATAAGCAGTATCATCTAAGGGGTTGCGTATAAATTTTGTAAATGTATAAACAGTATCTTGCCCGGGCGTTAGGGAATCTATTCCCCATATTACGACGCCGGATGGGCTAAAGTAGTTAGATAAAGTGTCTTTAACCGTAATGTTTTTACCGGTAACCATTCCCGTATTTTCACATCTTAACGTGTAAACTATGCTATCCCCGGCAGTAACATATGACCCGCTTGCGGGTACAGCCGTTTTTAATATGTTTATATGTGGTAAACCTATTGTATGAATAGTGGTATCGCTCTTAATCGTATCTTTTAGAGAATAAAATGTTCCATAATTAAATATAGTATTGCCCTCAAAGTTATTGCTATCCTGTACCGTTGCACTAAATCCAACCGTGTCTGTTGTCCCTGCTGACATTTTAAGCCGCCATGTTATGAAAAATCTCTTTGCAGGCGCTGAGATAGAATCAATTTTAAAGCTGTCTCCTATAAAATTAAACGGAGGAAATGCGAGCAAAGGTGATAAAGTATCAACTATAGTAATCTCGGTATCCGAAGCTCCGGCAGTGCACGAAAGTCGGAACTGTATTACATCTCCGGGTTTCACATAACTCCCGGAGGCAGGGATTGCCCATTTAGAGAACTTTTTAGGAACTATAAAGTGGAATGTGCTGTCCTTAATCATATCTCCCGGAGCGTCTGTCGTTGTCTCCGCACATCTATTTATTATTGTTCCCTGTTTAACTGTATCCGAAACTCTTCCGTCATACGTAAGAGTTATCGAATATCCGGGTGTTAAGTTGCCAAGTGTCCATGTTATTATTGAATTAGGAGAATGTATTCCCCCGGCATTTATGTTTGCCACAGTAGATATCAACGTCGTGTCTATTGTATCGCGAACAATTACTCCGTGTGCAGTAGCTCCACCATTATTTGCAATTGTGATATAGTAATGAATTATGTCTCCCGGGATAACTACCGAACTATCCGGGTACGGAGCGTAAGCATTTTTATCCATACGCAATTTCCATATTCTTATTGGATGAACTGTCTTATTGGAAATACTATCCCGTAAACTTGCCCAATTAAATACAGTATCTCCAGCCGTACTGTCTCCAACTGCGCTACTAGCAATTACATTATATTTACACGAATCGATTGAATTTGCTCCGATGCTATCTACCCACCATGTCAATACCCATGTATTGCCGCTTACATTTGTCCATTTTGCGCTATCTTTTAAAGTATCATAATAAGTTATCTGGGCATTTATTACATTTGTAACGGTATCTTTTATAACAAGATTTTTTGCCGGTGTTGTTATGCTGTAATTACGCGCCACAAGTGTATAACTTATTGTTTGTCCCGGGTTAACGATACTTCCATTTGCCGGGGTGCTTGTTTTTGTTAGCCTCGGAACTGCCATTATATGATGTTCTGTTTTCCCTGTGTCGGGAGTTGAATCTAATCCATCAAACGTAGCGATATTCGGAATGATGTTTCCTGCCGAACCTGCCCAGACTTTTGTGCTACACCATACTGCAAACGAATCCTTTGCCGCAATATTTCCTATGTTCCAATTTATTACTCTCTTGCTCGCGCTTAGGCTGTCTATTGTATGTGTGGGCCCGCTTATTGAAATTGTATCAAGATGTGCAAAATCTATAGTATCTTTTATTATTACGTTATTTATTGTATTTGGTGTTCTGTTGAAATATGTTATTGTATATACTATTGTGTCTTTCACATTTACCCAACTTCCTGAAACAGGCACTGCAGTTTTGATAATATCTTCTGCCCCTATGTAATGGACAGTTGTATCTTCCGAGGAAGTATAATTTATTTCCGGAGGATAGATAACTCTAAACCAATTTCGTACAGAATCTCCCAAAGTTGCCGCATTATTAATTTTCCCCCAATAAGTAGCTACGAAAGAATCTCCTGGGGCAAGCGAATCTTTCAACCAGCTTAATACCGGATATGGTGTCAATGATATGGGGGTATCACCCCTTACAGATACTATCCTTACTGAATCCAGAGTATCTACTATTCCAATATTCCGCATTATACTGTTTGCAGTGCCATCATTTCTGAAGACAAGACGGTATCGTATAGAATCTCCCGGCAATACAGTGCTTCTTGTTACAGGATTTGCGTATTTATTTGCAAAAACATCAAGCGTTCTCAATATGTAATGAATCGTAGTATCAGAATATACGGTAGCGCTAACTTGTTGTCCCCTCGCTATTGCAAAATCATATAAAGTATCTAACCTCTGGATATGCATTTTGAAGTTTCTTCCGATAACTACCGTTAGCGTGCAACACATAGAATCCCCTGCCGGCAAACAATCCTGTTTCCATCTTATGCGCCTTGTCGGGCTATTACTATCCGCAGGAGAAATATCTATAACTGATGCAACATCGTCATCTAAAGTATCAATAATTTCAGCATTTTTGGTATAAAACTTGCCTGTATTTTTAAGTTTAAGATAATAGGTTATTGTATCTCTCGGCGCAAGAGTATCAAATTGCACATGATCGGCACTCTTTTTCAGGTTTAGAGTGGTGGTAACAGCTGCAATATTGTGGGAAACTATTCCGGAGGTATCTGCAGAAATACATTCTGTTCCGGGCGTATAAGCCAAATTGATTATATTGGCAGGCACTGTATCGGAACACCCATATTGTTTTACTACTCCCTTTAAAAACAATGTATCTGCAGATTTTCCGGGTAGATTTCGGATTGTCCATACTAAGATTTTTGGGGGACCTGTAATAAAAGAATATGTGTTATTGCTTGGTCGTGTTAGGGAATCAACCCATGAACTACTAAACTCTTTGCTTATTGCATCGTATATTGTTAGGGAGTCTATTCCTGCTCCCCATGTGTCTGCAAGAACGATACGGTATGTAATAGTATCTCCTGGACTCAGAGTTGTAGATGTTGGTGGATTAAGCGCGATTTTAGATAATCCGATGTTTATTCGGATGCGGATAGTATCAGTTGCACTATCTCTTATTGCAGGATTATATTTTGAAAATCCAATAAACTTTACGGAGTCCTTATAACATACAGGGCATGTATCGGATGGGTATATCCATAATCTTACGGCCTTTGAATCTCCGGGCAACATATCATTTATCCATAATGTATCCGGATATCGTACCCATGCTCCTCCCAAATAGTTCAATTTTACGGAGTCTATTTTACCTGCCGCGGGCGCATTTGCTATATATATTCCAAAGCTATCTATTATATTTCCACAATTTTCTATGTTATGCAGATATGATACCGATACCCCGGGATATGTCCATCCGCCTAGTCTTTCAGGTGTTATGTCAACACAAGCCGTTACCTTGTTTGTAAAATAAAATATTGAATCGCTCATTAATGCATTTGCTCCGCTTACTTCCACATTACCATCTATATGCGCATATCCATTTGCATCTATTGCTACGCATCTCCCTGCATACGCGTGTCCAGCCCACCGCGGCAATGCGGTTGTGTTCCATACGCCACTGTAATTTTTTTGTTCAAAATACAAAGTATCCCTGTCCACGTTCATACCGCTTAAAACACCTACCGTTGAATTGTAACAAGATATTGATACCTGTTGTGAGAGCGAACTGTCTATCAATGTATCTATTCCGTACCAATGGGTTATGTTCCCATCTCCGCTTACTCTATACCGATATATTACATTTCCATCTTTTATGTTCGCAAAATGAATACTCCCATCTACGGGGTCTTCGCAACACTGGGCTATCGTTCCCCCTATTTCATACTTCCATATACTTGCAAATGTCGTGTTGTCTCTTAAATCGCAATATAATTTTCCGTTACTTTTATCTAAATACGTTATATAAAAATATCCTGCTTCATCTACCGCAACTGAAGGGAAATCACTCTCTGCGAATGAGGTTGCGATTACTCCCAGCGGACTCCATGTTGCTCCATTATTTATCGTTACTACTCCTCTTAATACTCTATAACTACTTTCTATGTCACTATATACTATTATTATTCTTCCCCCATCCGAGTTCCCGCCTATCGTTATATTTGCAGGTGCACGTAAAGAGACGGTTACAGGTCTAACTGCTTCCCATACTCCTACGGCATTTCTACGTCTATAATATACATACCCGAGGTCGCCTGTATCTGCATCACTATTTGACCATGCTACGTGTGCTCTTCCTGTTACATCCGTTATTACGTTCCCGTGTAAAAATGGTGGAAAATCTTTCTGTGCCGCCTCTCTTCTGGATATTCTAGAATTTTGCCAGTTATCCCATACACTTGTGCTAGGTTTATTTAGGTAATGCCAACTTCTTGGTTCTCCCGAAGCGCTGTCCCTTTTCAGATATACGATGTGTTTATTACCAGTTGCGTCTACAACTAAACTTCGTCCCTTGCTCAATCCTCCAAGATATTGTCTTATATCCTGGTCGTCTAATTTCTCTATTGCGCTCCAACGTCCAAATAGCAAAGTAGAAGTAAATAATCCTACAAAAATAGCACTGTGTTTTAATCGCATAAAATTATGAAATTTATATAGTATGTATATATTCCTTTTTCTATATTCTGTCAATGAGAATTTTATATAACAGTGAAAAAATTGTTATATTGTAAAAAATTAACAAATATTCTCTTTCAGAAGAATAGTTTTGTAAAAATTAATCAGTCCTGTCCCTATCCTACAATATGATTTGCTGTAGGTGGTTTTTGTTATCTGGAATTTCCCATTTCTGATGTCTGATTTCATATCTCCTGAAAAATCCAGGTTTACTTCCGTCAAACCAATATTTCCTAAAAAGTGCGCATCGGAACCCGCAATCTCTATTTTTTTGTATTCTCTCGCAAGTTCTAATGCTCCTTTATTCTCTTTGACACTGCATTTTGAGTTAAAAACTTCTATTATATCTACAGCAGAAAGCAATTCGGAATCAAGCTTGTGTTCCCTGCAAGGATGGGGTAAAACTACAATTCCTCCCTGGTTTCTTATTTCTGCTATAACTTCATCGCTTTTTCTTGACCGTACTTCTTCCGTTAAAAACAATCCAATAATATCGCCTTTCTCAGTGAAATATTCTGCTCCTATTATTATTGGCAAGATACCCAAAGCGTTTGCTTCTAATGCGCCTTTCATATTGTCATGGTCAGTAATAGCCGCAAAATCAAGTCCCGAAAACTTCGCTTGATTAACTATCTGCGCAGGCGTCATAAGAGTATCAAAGGAATAACTTGTATGGATATGAAAAACGCCTTTCATTATATTATTTAGAAGTTTTTATATACTTAATTGGATATTGTAAAGTCTTTTTTTCTCAAAATAAAGATTTCTTTTACCGGGATATGAGTCACCCTATTATATACAGTAATAAAATAAATAAATTGTACGGTATAAGCTAAAGTTGATGCAATGGCAGCGCCGGAAATATTAAGTTTAGGAATTAATATTAAATTTAAGCCTATATTTATAAATACTACAATCAACATTCCTATTATTGATAGTTCCGGTTTTCCCCATTTGCCAATTATTTCAGCCATTAATAATTTAATCACTACTAATGCAATAGTTCCGGGTAGCAAAATAATATATGGGGTAACGGAAGGTAAAAATTTTGCAGAATAAAGTATTTCTATCACAGGTTTTATAAGAAATATGGAAACAATGGCAATCCCGGTAACTACCCAGAACGAAATTCTTGTTACCCGCAATACTTTATTACTGTCATAATTTTCGGCATTTTCCGAAGAAACTATTTTTGAATACAAAACAAGCGAAATGGCTCCCGGAATAATCCAGAGCTTTTCTGCAAGCGATACTGCTGTAGAATAATATCCTATTTGTGTTGTATTGGATAACCATTTTAGCAATAAAATATCTAATCTGTAGCTTAAGAATATAAGAACATTGGTAAAAAATATTTTATAACCGAAGCTTACCCCATCTTTCAGGTATGAAAAATTTATTTTTCCTTTTAGCGCAAGCTTCATAAAAAGTGTTATACTTAATATCCACAGAGATAAGTTCTGGATAAAGATGCCTATAATTGCGCCCTGTAATTTGTTTGTAATTACTAAAACAAAAACTACTATAAGTAACAATTCCGTTATCGCTCTCAATAAATGCCAATAATTATATACCGGCATTTTCCCTCTGCCTAAAAATATATCCGGCAAATAATCAAACCATAATCCAAAAATTATCATACCTAAAATAAAATAACGAAATAAAATATTCAGTTCGGGATACGAATTCCTTAATACAAACCAACCGATGCCGACGCCTATAATTCCTAATACTAATGAACAAACAAAATTGGTTTTTATAATGTCCGCTTCGGGATATTTACCTTTCCCAAGATGGTAAGACAAAGAAGTTCCTAATCCTAAATTTGTAAATGCTACAATGAGTTGCGGTATAACAAGCAAAGCAACAAGCTCGCCTTTTAAATTCGGCCCAAGCAACCGATTTAATACGATACTTGTTCCAACGCCAAACAACAAAATAAATATTTGTGTTATTATGGTATGACCAACTTCGTTTCTAAATTTCATTTTATTTATTTTAAATTAGAAAAGCTTATCGTGGTGGTGTTGCCGATTTAAAGCGAAGTCGTTTTGAGCGAATCCGAAAGACTTGTCTTGAGCGAAGTCGAAAGATACTGTGATAGTTGTTGCATATCATCCGGTAAGGGAGCAGAAAACGAAACGGGTTCCTTAGAAATAGGATGTATAAATTCAATAAACGCCGCATGCAATGCCTGTCTTGATATTATCTCCATAATTTTATTAAATTCTTCAATGGGAACTCCGGGTAATTGTTTCCGCCCACCATAAGTAGGATCGCCTACAACAGGATTCCCGATATGATTAAAATGTACTCTTATTTGATGAGTTCTTCCTGTGTCTAAACTTGCTTTAATTTCTGTTATATACTTAAATTTATTTATTACTTTATAATGTGTAATTGCTTTTCTTGAATTCAAAGGAGTAACTGCCATTATTTTACGTTCTATGGTATTTCTGCCAATTGGCGCATTTACTGTGCCTTCCGCAGATGGCAGTCTGCCCCATACAAATGAAATATATTTACGCTTTACGCTCCGGGCTTCTATTTGTTTAGAAAGACCTAATAATGCAGTATTAGTTTTGGCAAAAATAAGCAAACCTGAAGTATCCTTATCTATACGATGGATTACTCCCGGACGCGTTCTGTCTGTGTCCTTACACAATTCACAATGACCGAGTAATGCGTTTACAAGAGTGCCACCCAAATGCCCGGGCGCAGGATGAGTTACCATACCCGGCGGTTTATTTATTACAATAACGTCCTCATCCTCAAAAATTATGTCGAGAAGAATTGATTCCGCTTTTGCCTGAAAAGGTTGAGGTTTCTTGTAATCTACAAAAACTTTATCTCCGTATTTTAAAATCGTATGTGATTTTGTAGTGTTATCGTTTACAAGAACGTTACCATTTTCTATTAGTTTCTGAATCTGGGACCTTGATATGCCCAACCCTGATTTGTATAAATATTTATCCAGTCTTATTTTTTCTTTTGGCCTTACTATTATAGGGAAATCGGTCATTAAATCTTTTGTTGTAACTCAAGCTTCTAGCTTGAGGTTGTTGTTAATTCTTTTTGAAATAAGGGTCAACGAATAATACTTTCCGTTGAATTTCTATTAATTGTTTGATGCCCTGTTCGGCGAGTTGAAGCATCTGGTCAAACTCTGTTTTTGTAAAAGAATTTTTTTCTCCCGTTCCTTGAATTTCAACAAATTTCATACTTTCTGTCATTACGACATTCATATCTACTTTGGCGGCAGAATCTTCATCATAAGCCAAATCAAGAATCGGGACATCGTCTACTATTCCGACGGATACTGCAGCTATGGCTTCTTTCAGGGGAGAATTCGTAATCCATCCTTTTGATATCATATGCTGAATGGCATCAAAAAGAGCTACCCAACTTCCGGTAATCGCAGCAGTTCTTGTTCCCCCATCTGCTTGCAATACATCGCAATCAATGGTTATTGTAAAATCTTTTAATCTCGTTAAGTTAGTAACTCCTCGAAGCGCTCTTCCTATAAGTCTTTGAATTTCGTGAGTTCTTCCGTGATTCCTTTCGCGGGAAACACGTTCGCGACAACTTCTTGGTAACATGCCGTATTCGGCAGTAATCCATCCCGAATTGCTTTCCCTTAAAAAAGCTGGGACTTTGTTTTCTACCGTAGCGGAACAAACAACTACAGTGTTGCCGACTTGAATAAGACAGGAACCTTCGGCATCTTTTAAATAATCTTTTTCTATTTTTATTGGTCTTATTTCGTCAATCTTCCTATTGTCTTTTCTCTTCATTTTTTTATCTCCTTAACTTTTTATATTTTCAAACAGCTAAGTCACCGCCAGGGCGGGATGTTCCTTTTGATTCACCCTTCGTCGAAAGAATAGCATTTGAAATAGTTCTATTTTCTATGACCACATCCTCATATATTATGGAATTTGAAACCGTAGAATTCCGTATAACCACATTTTTATCAATACTTACAAAAGAACCTATGTTTGAATTTTCAATTTTAGCTGTCGGATGTATAAATACAGGCGGTTTAATTTTAGAACTGCCACACGTCGGTACTTTATACTGAAGTTTGTTTAGTAACTTTTGATTCGTGTCCAACATTGATTCTACAGTTCCGCAATCAAGCCATTCATCTATTATAAAAGTATTAAAACTGTTCCCTTTATCTATCATCAACTGCATTGCATCCGTGAACTGGAACTCTCCTTTTGTGGTTTTGCCTTTTTTAATATTTTCTTCTATACACTCAAACATCAGTTTCGTATCTTTGATAAAATTTACACCAACTATTGCTAAATTAGAAATCGGAGTATCCGGTTTTTCAACGAGTCTTTTTGCAATTCCGGTTTTATCCAATTCCACAACTCCGAATCTTCTTGGGTCTTCTACGCTTTTAACCCCAAGGCAGGCATCTACTTTCGTATTCACTGCACTAGCAAGGTCTGCCTCAAAAACCGTGTCTCCATAAATAATTACCGATGGAGCGTTTTTTACTACATCTTTTGTAAGCCAGATTGCATGCCCGAGTCCAAGAGGTTCTTTTTGTTCTATGTATGTGGATTTGAATTGGGACATCCCGCCCTGGCGGTGATCATAATTTTCCTTTATATATTTTTCTATTTTATCTGCCATATAACTTACGATAAAGACAACTTCATCAGGGAACGGATGTAAATCCTTTTTTAACTTATCCAGAATATGTCCGATAATCGGTTTACCTGCAACCATTAATAAAGGTTTGGGCAGAAGGTATGTATGTGGTCTGAGTCTTGTCCCGGAACCCGCAACAGGAATAATTGCTTTCATCTATATCGCCTCTTAGAGAATCTAAAATTATTTACTTTTCCAGTTCTTTTTTCAACCCCTGTATTCTTTCAACCGGAGTAGGGTCTATCCCTCTTAAAATTGCCAGCCAGTAAGAAGCCCAATCTCCCACATAAACGAGGTAAAACATTCTTGCTAACAAGGAATCTCCTTTTGAAGCTATCTCTTTGATCCCAGCATATGGAGCAAGTATACGGCTTGTAATTTCTATCCTCTTGAAAACTCTTTTATTATAGCTCTTGTCTGTCAGAATCAAAAGCATAGAATCAATTTTGGGGTTTTCAAAACCTACTATTTCATTATGATTAAGTTCAGGAAAGACATTAAAATGAGCAAGCACTTTAGCATTCTCGTTTAATTGTGTTGCCCATCTTTTTGCTACAGGTTCAAACTGAGAATCGCTATAAATTATCGGGAACTTGTTTAACAGTTTCTTCGCTATTGAAAAAGGCAAAGAATTTTCTTTGGAAAATTCCTTAGCCAGATTCCTGAGATTAGTTATTGTTTCTTTTAATTCGGAAGATACATTTTTTATTATCCCCATTTTTTGCAATACAACGAGCATAGGAGTAAACATCCATCCAGATGCGCATCTTGGTTGATATCCCGCCGGGACTTTTACCAGATAAGGAGGATTTAGTCTTTCAAGTTCACCACCCGATGTTATACATATAATATTCTTAGTTTTCTTGCATACTTCATTATAAGCGCATAATGTCTCTTCCGTGTTACCCGAATAACTTGAAACAAAAACGATACTATTTTCATTAATAAATGTTGGTGCGGTATAATCTCTATTTACGATAGCAGGTATTTTAACTTTATCTGCCAGGTATTTTGCAAGTAAATCTCCCGAAATTGCAGAGCCCCCCATTCCACAAACCACAATATTTGCAGGATTTTTTACTTCAGGAACTTTTACGTTTTGTGTCGCGTTTATTGCATCTTCAAATTGAGTCGAGAAATCAATCAAAACTTCTTTCATGCTGTACCTCCTCGTTCTTTTAGTATTTCTCTTATCGCCGGGATTTTTATTATTACTTCATTTATAAAAGTTTCCATTTCGGTTATGGTCTCTATTTCCAACGCTTTAGTAGCAATCTCTTTTGCTTCTTTCATAGACAAACTTCTGACGATTTTCTTAACTTCAAGAAGCCTTATCGGCGCTACGGAAAGAACGTCTACTCCCATTCCGATTAAAATTGGAATGGCAATCGGCTCTGCCGCAAGTTCGCCACAGCAGCTAACCCATTTCCTTGATTTATGCGCCTGTTCGATTGTGGATTTTATTAGTTGAAATACTGCCGGTTGTAACGGATTATAAGAACAGTTTACTTTAGGATTCGTTCTGTCGCAGGCAAGGGTATATTGAAACAGGTCGTTCGAACCTATGGAAAGAAAATCTGCTTCCTGGGCAAGAGGTCTTGCGACTATAGCCGCCGCCGGCACTTCTATCATTACACCAACGCCAATATTTGGGTCGTATGCTATTTTCTCGTTTTTTAGTTCAGTCTTTGCTATCTCTATATAAAATTTAGCAAGTATCAGTTCTTTTACTTCACTTACCATTGGTAATAATATTCTAACGTTGCCTTTTTGGCTTGCTCGCAAGATAGCCTTAATTTGTGCAATAAATAATTTTTTATTTGCAAGGGAATACCTTATCCCCCTACATCCGAGAAAAGGATTTGACTCCGTAAATTTAAGGTCGGCGGTAAGTTTGTCGCCACCGATATCTAAAGTCCTTATTACTACCGAATTTGGATACATTTTTTCTGCAATGTAATTGTATATTTTATATTGTTCATTTTCGTTTGGTATTTTTTTGCTTGTTAAATATAGAAACTCCGTTCTTAATAAACCTACCCCGGCCGAGTTGTTTTGTATTGCTAAATCCACTTCTTCCATCACATCTATATTACAGGAGATATCTATTGAATTCCCATCTAATGTCTCTGCGGGCAAAGAAATCAGGTTTTTCAGTTCTTTCCCGTATTGCTGGAATCTTTTTATTTTTTTATCGTAAGTCCTTAATGTAGCTTCATCGGGGTCAATTATTAATACTCCTTGGTTACCGTCAATAATTACGGTGTCATTCATATTTACCAGTTTAGTGGCTTCTTTAAGTCCCATTACTGCAGGCATTCCTATGGCTCTTGCCATTATAGCCGTATGAGAATTTTCCCCGCCAAGGTCAGTCGCAATGGCAATTACGTTATCAGACAAAGAAGCTATTTCGGATGGCGTTAGTTCTTCCGCAATAATGGAATGTTTCGTTTGCATAATATTGCTTTTTTTGGGCTTATAGGTTAAATTTCTCATTAACCTTGTGGTTACGTCTTTTATGTCGCTTATTCTTGCTTTAAGATACTCATCTTCAATTTTATTTAACCTATATAATATTTTACTCGTTGTCTGTTCTAGCGCCGCTTCTGCCGTGTCGCCTTTTTTTATGAGGTCAATAGTTCCATCTATTAATGTTTTATCTTCAAGAACAAGAAACTGGGCTTCCAATATTCTTGCCCTGGAAGCATCGGTTTTTTTTAGGAAATCTTGCTGAATAACCAGTATTTCTTCTTTTGTTTTTTGTTGAGCAAGCTCAAATTTGCTTATCTCATAAGCTTTCCCTTTACTTTCTCTAATCGGGACAAAGAATTTTTCCTCTTCGTAAAGGACAGCTTTTGTTATGATTATCCCCGGCGAAGCAGGTATTCCCCTGATTATTTTATTCCTCATCAAAACCTCTTTCTATGATTTCTATAATAGTAGTCATAGCTTTTTCTTCATCTACACCGTCGGCCGTTATTTTAATTTTTGTTCCATTATATGCCTCAAGCAGCAATAATTCCATAATGGATTTCGCATTTACGGATTCCCCATCTTTTTCAAAAGTTATGTTTGATTTGTATTTACTTGCCGCCTTGACAATCATCGTTGCCGGCCTTGCATGAATTCCTAACTTATTCTTTATTACAATTTCTTTTTTTACCACTTTAATTTCTAAGGAAATTTCTTATAAATGTATTCTATATTCCAATCGAATATGTTATGGGATTACTTTGCCAATTACAGATTTTTCAATAGTCATCTCTGCTTTTGGCGAAGCGGATATTTGTATAGTAATAGTAGTCTTATCTATTTTAATTACCGTTCCGTGAATCCCTCCGGACGTTACTATCTTATCTCCATTTTTTACATTCTTAATCATATCCATCAATTTTTTTTGCTGCTGTCTTTGTGGAAATAGTATAAGAAAATAGAATATAACCATTATAAGAATAAGCGGAACCATAGTCATTAAAGAACTTCCTTTTTGGGGCGTTCCGGTTGCCGGCGCTGCCATTGCAAACATATTTGTAGTTCCAAAAACCATTGCGAGAAGTGTAGCAAGTTTTTTCATTTTTCTCCTTTTCGTTGGGTTTTTAATCCCATGCCTATAAGGGTAGGCAGGCGGGTTGAAAAACCCAGATTTCTTGTTTTGCAGGCAGTTTTATTTCTGCAACTGTTCCTGCTTGTTTTATATTTAATTTCCCTTTTGTAAATTCTTCCAAATTTGAAATCGGAAGTGTTGTCCCGGACGTTTTGTAATGCATAGGTATTACAATCATTGGTCCCAGAGTGTCTACAACTTTTTGTGCTTCTTCTGAAGTTATCGTATAAGTTCCTCCTATAGGAATAAACAATACATCTATTTTCCCAATATTATTTTTAAGTTCAGGTGTAATTAAATGTCCCAAATCTCCTGTATGACAGAAAGTTATTCCATCTGCCTTGAATACAAAAATGGTGTTTTTTCCCCTTTGTGAGCCTGAAACATTATCATGATAAGACAGAATACCGTTGAAAGTTATTCCGTTTACGGTAGAGACACCCAAATTCTTTATAATGGTTGGATTGCCAGGAATATTATCAGTATAATTATGGTCCATATGTTCGTGTGATATGAGAACAATATCCGTTTTTTCCGTTATAGGATTGTATTTTATTTTTCCTCCTAAACCATCGGATTTATAAGGGTCAGTAATTATTTTTATTCCTTCTCTTGTCTCAAAAAGAAAACTCGAATGAGCCAAATACTTTATTTTCATATTCTTCTTTTTATATCCCTGTCTATTGTCAGTCAGGTTTTCTAATCCTATACCTTTTATTTGTAAGTGTCAAGAATAAAATCCCTCTGAAATTTGCAACTTAATTTTTAGGGGTTAAGCGGTTTCCTGCTCTTTCAAAAAACGAGTAATCTTCTCTATATTTTCTAAGTTTAATCCGGAATCCATTATTATACTTTTCTCAACCGGTTTTGTTAATATCTTTACCTGTGTCCTTTTATTGTCTATTTTTTGGATATCAAATAGAATCATATTTTTATTTAATTTTCCTATTTCAACTTTGATTCTACCTTCTGCCGGTTCGGCGTTGATAACATTATATTTTTTTATAAACCCGGGAGATGCAAGGCATAATTCAAACGTCTTATCATACGGAATGTTCAATTCCATATTTCGTATATGCTGAACGCCCATTGCTCCCTCAAACATTTTAATGTCTAATTTTTTAAGTTTGTTTTGTACGGATATCTTATTGTTTAATATCATAAAGCTTCCAAAAGCCACTCCCCCGCATAATAATCCAACAAGTAAACCAATTATACCATGTTCCGCCAATTCAATTGTTCCCATAAATATTCCAAAAGCAATTGTATTGAACAGAAACATTTTTAAAAGATATTTTTTGTTCTGAATAGGCAGAATATCAAATTCTGTTTCGAATTTTCTAATTCTTGTATGTGGGAAAAATGCCCATTCCAGGGCTCCCCATAAAAAGGACATTATTAATCCTGCAACCAATCCCATTATAATTCCATTTAATCCATATTCCTCAATAAATGTCCATTCATAAAAAAATATTAAAAGTATTCCTGACAAAAATGTATTCCAGAGAGATTTTAAAAATTTCATTCTTTCCTCCAACAGGTAGTGCCCCCTGTCTGATTTCTTATCCTTACATTTTTTACCTAAAAACTTATCGTTTGTCAACCCTTAAAGGTCTATGATAGACTGAATTGTATCATAACTTATCCCCCGTCTTGCCAGGAATCCTATAAGTTTTTGATTTGCCTCTTTTTCCGGTAAATTACTATGCAGTCGTCTCCATTTTTCTGCAATATGTTTTGCAGTCTCAAGCTCGGAAATACCTGTTTCGTCAAAAGCTTGTTTTATTATTTCTTCTGAAATTCCTTTTGCTTTGAGTCCGGCTTTTAATCTAAAGCTTCCATAAGCATTTCTGTAACTTTCCAACCATAACTTTGCATATGTTAAATCATTCAATAACCCTAATCTTTCAAGTTCATTGATTACTTCGTTGATATATTTTATTTCGTATTCCTTTTGCTTTAATTTTTCGATTAATTCTTTTTTTGACCGCGCTCTATAAGATAAAAGCATTAATGCTTTTTCTTTTGTTTTATGCTTTTCTTCCGATTGAACAATTTCTTTTAATTCTTCGGGAGTTATTTCTTTACCTTCCCTGAGACAAAACCCAAATAAAACCTGTTCATCTACCCCTGCAATAAACTCATTATCTATAAATATCGAATACCTTTTGGATTTGTGTTTCTGTTGTCCTATTTTTGTTATTTTCATTTCTTAATGCAAATGGATACAAATTTTTGTTCCTATCCGAGCTTTGAGTTTTTTAGCGCAATTTCCATTTGGGAGAGATATTTCTAGGAAACCCGCACTGCCTTTTATGGCAATAGGGTAGACTCCCGTGTAAGATTTTTCTATCCCAATTATCGTAAGTCCCTTTATCGTAATTTTTACTTTCTTCGACAATTTAGCAGATTCAATATTTGTTATAAGATTGCCAAACCCATCAATGTCAATAATTTCGCCTTCAATAGTATCTTTGCTTTTTTGGGGTGCAGGTATTTTGAAGAATGTCCATTGCTTAAGTTCTTCCCCGAGTTGAGTAATTTTAATCCCTTTGCTTAGTTTTGCGGCAACAGGGGCAAAAATATCCTTACCATGAAACGTATTGCTTATGTTCTTAGGAATAGGTTTTATTGAATAAACTTTACATCTTTCGTAAGTATATATCCAGCTAAATATTCCATTATCAGGACCTACAAAATAATAATCGTTTGTTTTAATAATTATCGGTAATCGTTTTGTGCCAACTCCCGGGTCAACTACAACAAGAAAAATTGTGTTAGCAGGAAAATATTTATACGCAGTAAATAACCTGAATGCGGCTTTTTTGATATCTCCTTGCGGGATAGAATGGGTAATATCAACAAACCGCAGTTCAGGGTTTATTTTTAGCATTACGCCTTTCATTATAGCAGTATATGTATCTTCAAGCCCAAAATCGGTTAAAATAGCAATTGTCATAATATTCTTCTCAACTCAACCATTATGATTTATTTTTTTAAGGTGTCAAGAAATTAAAACTCTGTTTACTGGTAAAACAGAAGATTAAATCCTCCATAATTTTAAAAAACAATAAATGGACTTGACAAGACGAATGAAATATTATAAGAATATAATAGGAAAAATAGAATATGCAAAGAACTTATTACAAGGTGCGGATTATGTGTATATCCTTGGTATTATTGGCCATTACTCCATATTTTGTTTTCTCTGATGAAGCCAGTCAGGGGCAGGCAGCATTTTCTACAATTGAAATTGGGTTTGGTGCAAGAAATGCGTCTATGGGAAACGCAGCAGCCGGACTTAGTGATGACATAAATACTATATGGTGGAATCCTGCAGGACTGGGGCAATTACAATTAGGAGAAGCAAGTTTATCTTATCACTCGTGGTTTCAAGGTTGGAAAGATAGTTACGGAAGCGTAGGATACAATACACCAAAAGGATATGTTGCTGCCGGTTTTATATATTCTGATGTTTCAGGAATGGAAATACGTACAAGGCAAGATCAACCGATACCGGGGACTTATAAAACTTATGAATCTATTTTTTCTCTGGGCTACGGGAACAGGTGGAAAAAGAATCTTTACTATGGCGCAACTTTATTGGGTTTCTATGTTAATTTGAATGATGATATTGGTAAGGCAGTAGCAACAAACTTAGGCGTCCTATGGAAATATAATAGAAACGGAGTAGGCATATGTGTACAGAATCTTGGGACAACGGTTGAGTATTATTATAAGTCTTCTGATTATTTGCCAAGAACTTTAAGAATTGGAGCCAATATATCTCCTGTTGATAAAATGAATACTTTATTTGAAATTGCAATACCGCAATTCGGGGAAGAGAATGTTGGCATAGGTTTGGAATATTGGCTAAACGATATGATAGCGCTAAGAGGTGGATATCGGACAATAGGATCAGAAGGGGGTAAGTACTTTGAGGTAATCGATAAGATAAGTATGGGTTTTGGAATAAAATATAAAAATATTGGTTTTGATTATGCCTATGCTAATTGTTGGGACTTAGGGATGGTACACAGAATAACACTCGGGTATGTATTCGGCAGCCCTGCTAAAACAAGAACCGGAAACATTATAGTAAAAGTTATAGATTCCGAAACTAAAAAGCCATTACAATCAATAGTTATAATTAGTGGAACTGTGTCTGACACAGTGCTTACATCAGGCAAAACAGGCACAAGAACAATGGAAAATGTACCAATAGGACAGGTAATAATAAGGGCAGAAAAAGACTTTTTCACACCAAAAGAAGATACCTTGACGCTTGGCTGGTATGATACGAAAAAATTAGAAATAGCTCTGAAATATACCGGGCCTAAAGATGTCCCCCATGAAAGGGCAGTAAAAGGAATATTTGGTAAAGTAACGGGTAGTGATACAAAATTACCTGTCAATGCTACGATAACTTATAAAGGTCCGGAAAATGGCTCGGTTACAACTGACTCAAGCGGATGGTATGCAGTAGATAATTTACTGCCGGGAGACTATACATTAAATATAGAATCCAACTCTCATAATTATTTTCCACAGGTTATAGAAAATGTAACGGTACAGAAAGGCAAAGCGACACTAACCCATTGTGACTTAACAAAAGTAAAAATAATGAGACTTTATTTTGAAAGAGATCGCGCTTATGTGCATCCTAACGATTACCCTGTGCTTGACAATATGGCATCTTTTGTGCAAAAATATCGTGAAAACACATTTGAAATAAATGGTCATACGGACCCAAGACCAACAACAAAATTCAAGAGTAATAAAGAATTATCTTACGCAAGAGCTAATTCGGTAAAAGAATATCTTATCTCTAAAGGTATACCTTCTTACAGGCTTTCCGTAAAAGGATTTGGTTCTGACCAACCGATAGCCTCCAACGACACTGAAGAAGGAATGGCATTCAACAGGAGAATAGAAATTGTAATGAATCCTCCAACTACACCTTTAACACCAACTCAAACTACTCCAGATTCACTAAAAACAAAATCTAATACTTCAAAGTCAACCAAAACAAAAAGCGTACAAAATTCAGATTCGCTAAAAACAAAACCGCAAGTCTTAGATTCAACCAAAACAAATAATATACAGACTCTGGATTCTTTGAAAGCAATACCCGGGCCCGATTCAATTTCAACTAAAAAAGGGAAAAAAGTTTCAAAGAAGAAATAAACTCTAGCAGTTAATTACACCAAATCGAACCCATATTTTGTAAACATATCTTAATTATATTATTTAAGTGGATTTGTTAGTCTGCCGATAAACAAAATACTTCCGGAACGATTATCCCTGATTAAAAATATAAAAGGATGGTCTGCGCGAAAAACCGGAATTTGCTTTTCTGACATAGAGAACCCCTTTGTCATTACTACGGCAGTTGCTGCTGCAGCCTCAGTGCCTTTTTCGTTCACATCTACAAAAGCTTTATGAATTACTGCGGAGATAAACAACTCTTTGGTTTCTGTTATTCCTGAAAAATCTGCAGGTGGTAAAGAGAAAGCATCAGACATTCCCATAGATTCAAGCACTTCTTTTAAACTGAATTCCGAAGTTGTTTTAAACTTTGGGAAGAAAACACGAACTTCCTGATTTTTAAGACTTTCTATCCACTTATTCAGACTGTCAAATACAAGAAAGTTTTCCAACTCGGCAAGACCGTCAATTTTTTTCGGTAGCAGAACAAACATTGATAAATTATTACCTTTGTATGGCAGTTCAATTGCCTGGAATTTATCTGCTTCCATAAAATTAAATGGTTCTTTTTTAGACATCATAAGCACTTGAACTTTTTTATCCGGCTTTACATAAAATGGAGCTTTTTTTGTTCCCTTTTTATCAAACTCATTAACCCAATCACCTTTGAAATATATTGCATTGGTCAAAACCAGACGGGTATCACCATTAAGAATTCCCGGTTTAATAAGCTCTTTGATTTTATTTTTGGTTTGTTCTTCAACCCAGTCATTAATGGTTTTACGTGCCGATTCCGTATCCCCGAAATCGACTTCATTAAATCCTGCTCCATAATTAATCTTTGTAACTTCAAGAAATTCGTTAAGAAATTTATACCCTTTTTGTCCCCATAAAGCGTTGGCAATATTTAATTGATAGTTTTTGTTTTCTTTCTGAGTTTTGGCAATTAAATCTTTAAATGCCGGGTGTAAACTTGTTGAATCTAACATTCCAAAATGTAAAACTTCAGCCATTTGTGTTTGAGTATTCCCTTTTGCGCCTGCATAAGTCATTGCCAAAGCAGTTGAAATGCTATATGGGGAAAAGAATAAATTGCCTTCGTTGTTTTTCAAATTCGCATAAAGCTCAAGCGCAAAAGTATTGTTTCCGTTAACCAATAAATCTTTTTTGTTTACAACCGTTTCATTTGAAAAAACATTTCCCGTTATTAAGATAAGAACAAGCAAACTCATAAAAAAGCTATAGATTCTTTTCATATTTACTCCTTTTATTAGAAAGCTACATATCAGATAGTTTTGATATTTCTGTCATTACGCCCGGGACGTCTTTATTTGTAGGGTCAAGCGCAATAAACTTATGCCAGGCTATTATTGCTTTATCGTAATCGTTCTTTTGTCTTAAAAGTATTCCGAAATTAAAATATGCAGTTGCTAAAATAGGGTTATATTCAAGCGCCAACGAAAGGCTGTATTCTGCGCTTTTAAAATCCTTGTTGGTATAGTATTTTGCAGCCAATGAAAGCAAAGTATTTGCTCTTTGAACCATATCATATTTATTCAGCAAAGGGATAAGCATATCTTTTGCATTAAGATTCGGAGCTATTGAAAAAGCTTTTTTCAATGTCCTTAATGCTTCTTCTTCGTCATTTTTCATTGCATATTTTGCATACAATAAAAGGGCATCGGGGTAATCGGGATATTTTGCAAGCACTTCTTTGATTATGTATCCCGGGTTGTTGCGATTTTCTTCAAACATATTCGTAACCCATTCAAAACCGTTTATGTCCATAAAATTTGGTTGATTCGTGTCGGAGATAGTATTAGTTCTGTTTGTTAAAAGGTAAAGATTATACCATATTATAGGGTCGTATCTTGAAAGGATAAGAGTTTTTTCGAAAGTACGAAGTGCTTCTTTTGTATTTTTTTGTCCCGCATACCATATGCCAAGTTCATTGTTTAATGCGGCATCGTCCGGCAAATAATGTATTCCCTGTATAAGCGTTTGAGAAACCTTATCGGGTAAATTCTCTTTTCTGTATAAAGAAGAAAGTTTTGAATATACCGAAGAATAACGCGGTTCAAGTTTTAAGGCGCATACGAAAGAAGATTCTGCTGCGCTAAAATTTCCCATACTTTGATATACGTTTCCCAAATTATAATAAAGCGCTTCGTGAAAAGGGAGAAGAGAAATTGATTTGTTAAAATATTCGATTGCTTTTTTATATTCGCCTTGTTTGTAGGCAATTTGTCCCATATCCGAATATATAGTATGGGATAAGGTGCTGAATTTTATAGACTTCTGATAATAAGTAAGCGCGGATTCTTTATTTTTATTCGTGGTCAATGTAGCTTTGGTTACATAAATATCGCTCATTAAAGTGCGAAATCCTTTTGAAATAAAAAACAAAGAAATAAGGCAAATACATAATGTAAAAAATTGTTTGTATAGTTTGATTTTTCTGCCATCGGATGGTGAATTCGTCTCAACGAGAAAAGCGGTTTTCTTTTCGCAGGTAAGACCAATCAGAACAAAAAATATTGCTCCTACAACAGTCCACTCGCTAAAAGGAATATCAATTAAACTGTTTATGAAAATGCCTACCACACCTGCAAATACTCCCATTGCAAGCAACCTGTCAAAACTGTGCGTTTCTTTGAGTGTATGTTTGAAAGAAGACATTAAACCTATTATAAAGAGCAAAAACAACCCTATCCCAAGAATGCCCGTATCTACAAGAATTGTAAGATATTCGTTTTCAGGGTAACCGGGATTTCTTAATATAAAATTGGGATTGGCAAGCCATAACTTGTCGTATTTTTCTTTGGTTTCTATTTTACTCAGGTATTTATTGCTATAATAAAGAAAGCCATTAGGACCAAAACCTGTCAGTGGTTTGTCTTTTGCCATACTGAAAGATGTCTCCCACAAAAGAGTTCTTGCTATGGCTCCCGTTGGCTCGCCCATAATTTTGCCACGCTTGGTTAGGACAAAAAGGGAAGTTATTACAAGGATACCTGCTAAAACAAAGAACAGGTTTTTCTTATATAATTTAATTTTATTTCTTGTCTTACTGTCAAGCACGTTTGTAAAAAAGATTATAGTAATAATAACGGCAATTAAAAAACTAATCCAGCTTCCCCAGGAATTTGTAAAAAGAAGGCAGGAAAACCCAAGCAGGAAAACTACTAAAGATATGTTTCTAAGTATTGTTTTTGTTTCGCTTAGGCTTAGAATCATACTTACCGGTAAAAACAAAAGGCTATAGCTTGCCAATGCGTTTGGATTACCGAGGGAGGAAAACACTCTTTTCCCAAATCCTTTTTCCCAATGTAGTTGTTCCCAGTTAATATGAATAACGTTTATATACTGTAATACTCCAATGAGGCTGACTATTCCGAAACCGGCAAGGGCAGAAAATATAACAAATCTTTTATTGCCTGTAAAATTAACAGCGGAAAGGAATAGAATAAAATAAGTAAGCAAAAGGTATGTCCGTTCAAGCCCGTAGTATTTATTCGGGTTAAAGCATAATAAAGTAAAGTTCAATATCAAAAATAATCCCCAGAATAAAAGCGGAGTAGAAAGCATAAATTCTTTTTTTTCGCGGGATAAAAATGCCAGTAGCATAAACGGGATAAGAAACCAGATTATTATTTGTTTTGGGATGCCATACCCCTCGTAAAAAGATGGAATAACCAGAAGAGGGGGGATAACAAAAAACAAAGCGAAACAAATATCCTGCAGTTTTTTCATAATGTGTTAATCTAATGGAACGGTATTCATTATAATTATAGTGCTAAATTAACAACTAAACACGTTTATTTTCATAAGACAAATTTAACAACTTGTCAAGCTGTTGTTATCGTCGTTTGCTTTATGTTTGCCTTGATATAATTATAGATACTTCTTAAAAACAAAAGCCCTTCTGTGTTTAGCAAAAGGGCTTCCTTTTTAGTTGGACTTTGCGATGTAGTCGCTTAGACCAACTTATCCAGCTCAGCTGGATATTTATTTTATGTAAGATATCTTTATTATTTTTATCGGTTTAACGTGCCTATCGGCAGTCAAGTAATCATTTACCTTCACAAAATAAATCCCCGTTTTCAATTTCTCACCTATAGATATTTGGGTTATTGAGTTATTAGGTGATGGAACATTCTGCCATGGCGGTGATTGAGTAATTGAGTGAGTTTCTACTAATTTCCCACTTATATCATAAATCCGTATTTTCGTTTTACTGGCCACTGACCACTGTCCACTGACCACTGTCTTTTGCGCAAATGGATTAGGAAATGCTTTTAATTCCCCAATCCCCAATCCCCAATCCAAATTTGATGGTTCTTCTATCCCTACTGTAGAATATTTTATCGTCACATAGTCATCACCAGAGGAGGAACTGGCACTACTTCCAGTTACATACACATATCCCTTGTTATCCACTGCAATTGCGTATGCATTATCATCCCAATTACTTGGTCCATTATATCTCTGTACCCATTCTTCACTCCCTGAACTGCTGTATTTTATCGTTGCATAGTCGGGATAATAAGTTCCGGTATCACAACTTCTTCCTGTCACATATACATTCTCACTGTTATCTACTGCAATTGCATTTGCCCAATCATAACTGTTACCAGGTCCATTATATCTTCTAACCCACACCGTATCTCCTGAACTGTTATATTTTATTGTTGCATAGTCAGGGTTAGTGTCTGAACTATAACTTCTTCCCGTTACATACACATTACCGCTGTTGTCTATAGCAAGCGCAGTCGCTTCGTCCTTACCAGTACTGTCCGGGCCATGATATTTTCGGGTCCACATCGTATCCCCTGAATTGTTATATTTTATGGTTACGTAACTACTATCTGTTCCCCAATGACCTCCTGTTACATACACATTTCCACTAATGTCCACTGCTATTGCTGCTCCCCCTCCTCCATATGTTAGTGGCACTGCTTTTGTCTTGTCATAACCCTTTACTATTCCGTTATATACCCTAACCCACATTGTATCCCCGAAACTATTATATTTTATTGTCGCATAATCATAGCCTCCCTTGCCATTGTTTCGTCCTGTTGTATACACATTCCCATCGTTATCAATTGTAATTGCATACATTTCTCCAAATCTTTTAACCCACATTGTATTTCCCAGACTATCATATTTTATTGTTGAATAACCTGTCACATATACATTTCCACTACTGTCAACTGTAATTGCATGTGCTACATCATAAGTGCTTCCACTATAGTTATATCTCCTGACCCACATCGTATCTCCTGAACTATTATATTTTATTGTTGCATAATCATAACCAGTCCCATTCCCATAACTCTCGCCTGTTACATACACATTTCCACTTTTATCAACTGCAATCGCATATGCATCATCGTCACTATTGCTGGGACTATTATTATATCTTCTAACCCACACCGTATCTCCGAAACTATTATATTTTATCGTTGCATAGTCAGCACTTGTAATTGTATCCCAACTTGTCCCTGTTACGTAGATATATCCGCTGTCATCTATTACCATCGCAAACGCATGGTCATAGTACGGATATCCAACCCTATCATACCTCGCTACCCACATTTCATTTTGTGCAAAAATCTGTAAAGGTAATATAAATCCTATAAAAATTAGCATTTTTTTAATCATCCTTCCCCCTTTTTCCCTCTGCGCCTCTGTAGTGTTGTCATTCTGAGGCGAAGACGAAGAATCTCTCTGCTTTCTATTGAAATTCTCTTTAGTTGGACTTTGCGACACAGGAGCATTAGTCCAATTTATAAAGCCTGCGAGATATGTCAAGAAAAAAGGAATAGGTTCAGATTAATTATAATAAGGCAAAATATTAGTTATATATTTGATGTTGGGATAAGGGTTTGTAGACTTATGATTATGTCGGCATTATATGTAGACTCTAAATATTCTAAGACTATATGGTAAAATTATTTTACTTAAATAAAAAGGGATAAGCTACAATAGAGATTATTCTTGACATATTGCCAGTATAAGCTTAAATATAAAGAATATGGGAATTCGCGAAAAACTGAAATATGCGTTTGCAGTTCAACCGGAAGAAGATGCTTTAACTCCCGAAGAAGAGGGAATGTTAGACAATCTTGCAATCGGGATAAGAAAACGCAGGTTTGACGTTATCGCAATTACGTTTCTTGAATCCGTTAAATACTTGAATTTTATCGGTTCGCAGGCAATGTTATTTTTTGAACCTATAATAGATAGCGTATTCCCGAACGAGATGTATCCCAAAATAAGAAAAATATTGGAAAAAAGATGCAGCATTGAGTATTTAATTCAAAAAATAGAAAGTTTAGAAATAAGTCAAAAAAAGCAAAATAGCGAAGGAGTAATAAAAAATGGAACTAAAAACAATACTTGCAACTGATTGCGGCAGCACAACTACCAAAGCCATCCTTATAGAAAAAATAGGAGACGAATACAGGTTGGCATTCAGAGGAGAAGCTCCTACAACGGTGGAAGCGCCTTTTGAAGATGTTACCCGTGGCGCGCTTAATTCAATAAGAGAAATAGAAGAACTTGCCGGCAAGAAAATTCTTGATGGCGAAAAAATTATAAAACCCCGTAAATCCGATAAAGAAGGCGTAGATATATATGTTTCTACTTCATCGGCAGGCGGAGGGTTACAGATGATGGTAGCTGGAGTGGTAAAATCAATGACTGCCGAATCGGCGTCCCGTGCAGCGCTTGGTGCGGGGGCAATAGTTATGGAAACAATCGCATCAAACGATGGAAGGTTGCCACACCAGAGAATAGAAATAATGAGACAATTAAGACCGGATATGATATTACTTTCAGGCGGTATAGATGGCGGGACGGTTTCTCACGTGGTAGAATTGGCAGAACTTATCGGAGCGGCAGAACCAAGACCGAGATTTGGAGTAACTTATTCTTTGCCGGTTATATATGCGGGAAATAAAAACGCAAGAGAAGAAATCAAAAAAGTTCTTGAAACTAAAGCAGCATTATCAATAGTAGATAATCTCAGACCCGTTCTTGAACGTGAAAATCTCATACCTGCAAGAAATGCAATACACGATTTGTTTATGGAACATGTTATGGCGCATGCTCCCGGGTATAAAAAATTAATGGAATGGACAGATACAGCAATAATGCCAACTCCGGGCGCAGTAGGCTCACTTGTTGAACTTGTTGGAAAGAAACAGGGTATAAATGTATTGGGAGTTGATATAGGCGGTGCAACTACGGATGTATTTTCGGTATTTGAAACCGTATTTAACCGTACGGTATCCGCTAATCTTGGAATGAGTTATTCCATATCAAATGTTTTAGCTGAAACCGGAACGGATAATATATCAAGATGGATACCTTTTGATTTACCTGAAAAGGAATTACGCAACAGGATAAGAAATAAAATGATAAGACCGACAACCATTCCACAGACTCTTGATGACCTTAAAATGGAACAGGCAATTGCTCGTGAAGCCATAAGATTGGCATTTGAACATCATAAAACTATGGCAGTAGGATTAAAAGGCGTCCAGCAGATAAGAACAATTTCAGATACTTTTGCTCAGAAAGGCACGGGTGAATCACTAATTAATATGATGGACCTTGATATGATAATCGGTTCAGGGGGAGTTTTATCCCATGCGCCTAAGAGAGTTCAGTCTGCCCTTATGATGATAGATTCATTTTTACCGGAAGGCTTGACAAAATTAACGGTGGATTCTATTTTTATGATGCCTCATTTAGGCGTATTAGCAACGGTTAATGAAAAAGCGGCGGTAGAAGTATTTGATAAGGATTGTCTCATAAGGCTTGGAACATGTATAGCTCCTATTGGAACGGCAAAAGAGGAAGCTCTTTGTGTGCAGGTGAAGATAGGGAATGAAGAAGTTAAAGTTTTATTTGGGGAAATTGTACTTATGCCTTTTACCGGGGAAAAAGAAGTTGAAATTACACCGGCTAAGGGGTTTGATGTAGGTGCCGGCCATGGTAAAAAACTTGTAGCTACGATTGAAGGCGGAGAAGTAGGGCTTATTATAGATGCAAGAGGAAGACCTTTAGTTCTGCCTACGGATAAGAACAAGAGAATAGAAAAGCTAAACAAGTGGTATAACGCGCTTGGGCTTTACAAATATTCGTAAAGACAGACAGGAATGTCTGTCCTACCGCTGCTATAAACAAAGATAAGGTAAGTATTCTTGTTTAATTCTTTATTTTAAGAGGAACTCGACATTAGTTATTTACTTTCATTTCATACCACTGCTTAAACTCTTTTACTCCATTTGCAATATCCGTTGCGATTTTTGACTTAAACTCATCTGTTTTCATTCTTTTCTCTATTTCCGGATTGGATATAAATTCAATTTCTACAAGGCAAGCAGGCATATAAACTTTACGCAGCACACAGAAATTAGCCTGTAATACGCCGCGATTAATTATATTGTTAGATTTCGATATGCCGTCTACGAGTTTGCCTGCAAGTGTATTAGATTCCTTAAGAAATTCCGTTTGAGCCAAATCCCATAATATAGACTGCAATTCGCTGCGTTCTTCTTTATTTTCATATTGTAAAGATGCGTTTTCTCTTGCTTCAACGGCTCTTGCCCAGGTTGTTTTGGCGGGAGATAAGAAATATATTTCCGTACCTGTTGCGCTTCTGCGTTTTCCGGCATTACAATGTATGGATAAAAATAAAGAAGCTTCAACGTCATTTGCGATTTTAGCTCTTTTCCCAAGAGATATAAAAGTATCTATTTCGCGGGTGAGAATACAATCAATAGCGTTTTCGGATGATAACTTTTCTGCAACAATTTTTGCAACATCAAGGGTTACCAGTTTTTCCTGTAATCCTGCATATCCGACGGCACCCGGATCTTTTCCCCCATGTCCGGCATCTATTATAACCCTTTTTATGTGTCTTCCTTCTTCGCCATAAAGTACAATGTAATTGCCTGCAATGGAAACGGTTTTATCCAGAAAATATTTGCATAATTCATTTAAAATAGGCAAAGGGATATAAAGATTTTTGTCAATAACCTGCGGGGAAAGGGGAGAATTAACAACCTCGTTCCCAATTTTAATCCAGGGGTTATTGTTAACCAAAGTAATGTTTTTATTCTGATATGTTACTATATATTTTTGGAAAGTAGAGTCCAGCGATATGTCAAAATTAAGTGCCGGTTGGAAACTTGTTAGTTTAAAATACGAAAATTTCTCAATAGCTTTATTGTCTATTGGGTATGAGTTATTCTCATATTTAAAGGTAAAAGAAGAGTTTATAACAAGAAGCAATATTAGTTTTATGCACATAGTTTTTTTAAGGCATTGTTGCCATATTCAATTACTTCCTGGTTACCTATTTGCTTTGCAATTCTGATGCCAGATTCTATAAATTTTTTAGCATCACTGTTACGATTTGATGTCCCATCTTTGTTTCTTTGCAAAGAAGTTTTATTTTGTATTTGGAGAGATTTAATTATGCCGATATTTATAAGTATATTGGCTTCAATTGCTTTTGCACCTATTTCTTTTGCTATGTTTAACGCTAAATTATGATGATTAAGAGCTAATTTAAGGTTGCCTAATTTTTGATATATCATTCCGATTTCATCTAATGAGTTGGCGATTCCCCATTTTTCACCTAATTCCTGTTTTATTTCAAGGGCATGTTTTTGATATTCAAGTGCTTTAGTGTATTGTTCGAGTTTATAATAAGCATTCCCAATATTTGTTAGACAGAAAGCTATTTCAGATTTGTCCGATATTTCATCAAACACCTTAAAGGCTTTTTCAAAATAAGATAATGCCGTTTGGTAATTTCCCATCAAATTATATGCAATACCAATGTTTTCAAAATTGCCGGCAATTCCCCGTTTATTTTTTTGCTCTGTTTCAATACAAAGAGCTTCATTATAATACTTTAATGCTTGTTCATAATTCCCTCTGTTATCGTATATAATGCCAATATTTCCTAATGTGGCGGCCATAATGTGTTTATCTTTAATTTTCTTACTTGCATTAAGGGCTTTCTGATAAAAA
Organism: bacterium; assembly: GCA_028688815.1. Taxonomy (GTDB): domain Bacteria; phylum Hydrothermota; class UBA3073; order JACQXS01; family JAQTXJ01; genus JAQTXJ01. The sequence goes on from JAQTXJ010000002.1 coordinate 60,245, forward strand.
GAAATCGCAGTCTCGGAATTTCCCATATCATCATAAACTACACCAATCTTGTTGAAAAGACTGGCAATTATTTTGTAGTCTTTCTTGCTCGTTTTATTAGAGTGTCTGCCGGTGGTTAAAATATTCATAGCTTTTTCATAATAAGAAAGAGTTTTTTCATATTTCCCTTGTCTCCTGAAAACACTTCCTATGTTAGATAAGGACATTGCTTCGCAGTACTTATTTTTAATAATTTTAGATAATTTTAATGCTCTTTCATAATCTTTAAGCGCTTCTTTATAGTTTCCAAAGAACTGTCTATGGACAGTCCCGCGATTGGATAGAAGATTTATTTTTAATTCAATATTTTTCCATAAAAGGCTTTCGAGAGAGGTTTCGGACAAATTATCATCAAGCAAAGATAAAGCCTGGGTATAGTAATCCATAGCTTCTTTCCCTGCATACATTTTTTCTGCCTGTTCCCCTGCTTTGCAAAGATAATATAATGCTTTTTTCTTATCCGTGGAGTTTGAGTAATGATAAGCTAATAAGCCATAAAACTTTTCAAGTTCGTTTTTGTGGTCTGTTTCTATGCAAAGGGCTATTTTGCCATGTAATTGACTCCTTCTTTTCAATAATAAACTATTATAAGCAACTTCTTGAGTTAACGGATGCTTAAATATATAATCACCGTCGTGAGGAGATATTCTATTTGCTTGAGATCTTTTCCGCGGGATGTTGCTTCGCTCTATTTTTTTGTTTTTCATTTTTATTCCTGTCTGTTTGTTCGGTTAGGCAGACTGGATAATGAGGACTCTTTATATATTATATCTCTTTCTGTAAGTACGGAGATACTATTATCTAATTCTTTTATACCGGAACCAAATCTATCGCTGCCTTGGCGAGATGTCTCATTTGTCAGGTAAATATTTTTTAATATTGTGTATTGAAAGTTTTTACCAATAACGGACGCTGTTTGAAGGGTATCTTTTGTTTTTTCGTCTAAATTATCCAGTCGAGACATTACTATTCCTTCAACAGAATCGGGAATTTTAAGTTCGGATATTTTGGCGCTTAACTGCCAATGCCCAAACTGTTTTTTTAGAATCTCATTTTCTACTAGCGAATTTAACAACTCTTCAACATATAAAGGATTACCTCCGGATTGTTCTATTATAAGTCTTTTTAATTCTATGGTTAAATGATTGGTTTTAAGTATTAATTTGCTGAATGTCTCGCTTTCTGTTTCGGACAACTCTGAGAGGGCGAATTCTTTATAATATTTTTCAATTCCCTGTTTTAAAGTTTTTGTAATACTGAAACCTGCTTGTCCTCCTGTTTTGATAAAATCGGGAGCAGGCAAATCGGATTTACGATAACTGCATACAATAAAAATATTTATATTTTCTATTCGCCGGGATATATATTTTAGTAATTCAAAAGATACGCTATCCGTCCAATGAAAGTCTTCAAAAACTATTATTATGGGAGTTTTTTTTGCCTGTGCAAAAAGGCAGCTTTTTACTGCATCAAATGTGTTCTGTTTTATAGTTTTTGCATCAAGCTGGTCTAATATGCTGTTTTTTTCTTTTATGGAAAATAAATTATACATAAAAGGTATATATTTATTAATGTCTTTATCTATCCCGGAAAGGCTTTGCATTTTAGAATGAATTTTTTGTTTTATTTTTTCTTTAGAATCGGAGTCTATGATATTAAAAAAGTTTTTAAATATTTCTATAATGGTCCAATATAACATAGAAGTACCGTAAGAGAGTCCTTTCCCTTCAAGCCATAATAACTCCTGGCGAGTAATTGCCTTCATACTCTTAGCGGGATGTTCCATTTTTTGTGATTTCTGCTTTTTGGGTAAAGGTGAAAAAACCTGATTTTTAAATTCGTAAATCAATCTTGTTTTCCCTATCCCGGCATCACCTATTACGGATACAACTTGACCATTGCCGGACAATGTTTTCTCCCAAAGTTGTTTTAACGAGTTTAATTCTCTTGTTCTCCCTACCATTTGCAACTGAAGTTGTTTGAGTCGGACAGGATAATTTCGTGCAAGCCCCAGAACTTTGTACATTTCAATCATATGGGATTTCCCTTTTACCTTTACAGGTTTGAGAGATTTAATTTCAAATATTTCATTGACTTTCTCACAAGTAGATTTGCTTATTAGTATTTCTCCTGGGGAAGCTTGTTGTTCTATTCTTGAGGCAAGGTTGACATTATCGCCCATTACAGTATATTCCATTCTTTTTTCACTTCCTACATTACCTGCTACGACCAATCCCGTGTTTATTCCTACGGACATTTGTAAAGAAAATACTCCCCGGGATGTTTTCAATTTTTGAAAAGGTTTCATTGCCGATTGCATATCTAAAGCGGCTTTTACGGCTCTTTCAGGGTCGTCTTCGTGAGATACGGGCGCGCCAAACAAAACCATAATTGCATCTCCCATAAATTTATCTACAGTGCCGCCATAATTCAGTATAATGTTTAGCATTTTGGTGAAATAGTTATTAACAATTTCCGTTATTTCTTCTGCGCCTTTTTTGCCACTTACTGTATAGCCTTTTTCAGAAACTGTTTTGGATAATTCTTCAGTTAAATGTGTAAATCCTGATAAATCGGCAAACAGAACGGTAACTAATCTGAACTCGCCTTCTACCTTTGCAGAAGAAGGATTTAAAAGGATTTTTTCTACAACCCTTTCCGGGAGGTAACGTTTTAATGCGTTGATTTGGGATATTAATTGCTGAATTTGAGGAGATGTAATAGTAGTATTTCGTTTCATATTTTTACCGCCTTAACGAGATGTTCCATTTGAATACATTAAGGTTTTATAATTTAGATATAGAAATAGTCAACTTAAAATTAGAAAAAGAAAAAGTAAAGAGAAAAACCATAACATTGCTGTGATTTATGCGAGGCAACCAAATCAAAGGAGTTTATTATTTTCGGCTTGACAAACCTATATATTTAAATCATTTTGTATATATTATAGGTTTTCTTTAAAAATCCTGCAGATTACAATATTAGGAGATAGGAGGAAAAATGACATTGTTACTTTTTGTATTTTTACAAACAGGGTCTATTCAAAAGATAGAATATGTTGAGCATCCTGTATCAACAGGATTGGTTGGGGACGTAACAAAAGAGGTTATTATGGGTAATATCCCGCGTCCGGTAAAAAATAAGTTATTTTCACAGGAATCAAAAGCAACTGAAAATTGGGCATTTGCGGATTCATGTTACTTTCAAGGCAGAATAAGAAATACCGGGCATTACTATGCAAAAATTGACAGTACTGGAATAACAGAATTTCTTCCGGACAATAATCTGACTTCCACTGCACTTCAGGCAATTGCAGCAGTTCCCGAGTGGCTTAAAATACAGCTATGGGATAATTTTTCCCGTATGAATACCCAGTGTCAGAATACTTATGGGGCTCTTATTTTAGCAACTCCTTTTCCGTGGCAGGATGAGCTTGCTTTTGTAATTGCCAACGTTGATTCGCTTATACTTGAGCATCATAGAAGCAATCCAACGATATTTACTGATAATGTAAAACTTATTTACAAACACGACAGCGTACTTGATTATGTTCGTCTTGTGGAATATTCCGATTACACGACGGCAAAATATAAAATGGCAAACAACAATCAAGACACAACCGAAATAGAAATTCCTCGCGATATATATTATTGGTTTGTTGTGCATCCCGTAATTACGCATGAAATGATATTCTATATAAATCCTTATACTGCAGACCTTAGCTATTCCGGCGCAGGAGAATCTTCTCCTCCGACCGGGAAGTTCTGGAGGGATTATTATTTCAATTATCCGGATACCGCGCAGAAGACAGTTTGGAGTAGTTACGGCCCTGCCGATACTATATATGCAGGGACTGTTTCTCCCATATTAAAGAATAGACTCGCAGGAGAAAAAATCTTATATAATAATAAAATTGATGTTTCTGCTAGTAACGGAGCTATTGGAAAAGTTACAAAATGGGTAAACGATATAATGGTATTTAATGCTGAAGGCAGTGATATGTGGAGTGGAGAGAGAGCATGGCAGCCTGTAAGACAATATCATATGCACAGAGGGAGATGCGGAGAATGGACTGTTGTAACTGCGGCCGCGGCAAGAGCATCGTTAATACCAACTACCAGTCCCAATGATGTGACGCGAGACCACACATGGAACGAGTGGTATGATACTGACTGGCGTGGATGGGAGCCCGTAAATAATTATGTTAATTCTATGGCACATTATGAAGACGGGGGATGGGTATTTAGAGCCGTATATAACTATAGAGGAGATGGTTATACATGGGATGTAACACCGCACTACTCCCAGCATTGTACCCTGACGGTTCTTGCTCAAGACGCTTCAGGAAGGCCGTTAGATGGAGCAAGAGTATATGTATTTACTCCATATTTTGACAATAGCGATACTACTTTAAGCGATAAAAGAGTTACGGATTCCGACGGAAGGGCAGAGTTTTTATTGGGAGAAGGCGTGGATTATTTTGTAAATGTGACAGCAACTCCGAGAGGTTGTTATCCTAATACAAGCGGAGGATACGTAAAGATAATAAGCAATTCCGTTGCAGGGCAACATTATAACTGGATATGTCCTTCTTTAACCGGAGCAACTGCAAGTCAACCCGCTATAACAGTATCGCAGGATGTTTTAACCGATACTACTAAGTTTTATAAGATTGATGTTAATTTTAGTGTTCCCCAGGAGATAATTCGCGGGAAAGCTATATTTTACGACGAACTAAATAGTCATACTCACCAACCCCAATACGGATATTACACGGATGTTGCAAAAAATATTGAATTTTTCATCTGTGACGGCACGAATTTTACGGCATACCAGAGTGGTTCCGCTTTTGAAGCATTTGAAATTGGCCATAATACAGATGCGGGAAATGTTAGTTTTATGTGCCCTAAGGGAGACTGGTATGTGGTTTTTTCTACGAAGGACCTTTATAACAATGGAGAAGTTATTAATCTTAATATGAATCTTTACAAAAATCTTATTGGTGTGGAAGAAAACCCATATAAAAAGTTTTCTTTAAGCTTATCGTCAACTGTTTTTAAAAAATCCATAATTATTGATTTTATGTTGCCGCAGAAAGAAAAAGTGCAGTTAAGGGTATATGATTTAAGCGGAAGATGTGTAAGAGCAATTATTAAAGATGAAATAAAAACAGGGTGTCAACGGGTTGAATTGGATGGAAAGAAGTTAGGTAAGGGTATATATTTCATCCGTCTTGATGCAGGGAAGAATGTGTTGACGAAAAAAATAGTAAAGATTTAACGGCAAGTAGCGAAAAAAGCAGGGACAGATTATAATCTGTCCCTGCTTTTTTATTAAATGCTCCAAGTTATTTCACTATTACCATTTTCTTAACATCTGTAAAGTTGGCAGTAGCAAGCTTATAAAAATAAATACCTGTAGATACGCTTTCTCCTTTTGTATTTTTGGCATCCCATTGAACTTTATAATATCCCGGTTTGCAAGTTCCATCCACGAGTGTTTTTATCAGTTTTCCTGTTACATCATATATTTTTAAGGATATTTTAGTTTCAACAGGAATCTGATAACTAATAATTGAGCCATAAGAAAACGGATTGGGTGTGCTTGGAAATAATTTATATTCATTTATAGCAATTTTTGAATCAGGTTCTTCAGTTCCTGTCATAGGACCAAGCAGGGCAAAGAAAGTCCCGAGAGCATTAGATTTGCCATAAACAATGTTTGATACGGTATCAATAGTATATTCTATGGGGTCCCAACTTACGCCATTGTATCGTCCCATCCATAAGGAAGTTTCCGGGAAGCTAAAATTGCTATCTACATAAGGTATGGATATATCGCTTTTAAGTCCTCCAAGTAATAATTGTTGTCCATTTTCGAGCCAGATTTGCCTGAACGCATCTGTAGATAGATAAGGATTAGGAGATGGGGATTCAGATGGATCTTTTATTACGCATACAAGACTTGTGTTTTCTTCGAGAGCAAGTTCGGGAATGGCTATTCGTGTGATATTATTTTCAGATTCACTCCCGAGTATCATTACATTATTACACATTCTTTCTACCGTCTCTCTTTTTGAATGTGCGGCAATTTTTGTTGTTCCCCAAAATTCCTGTTCATCCGGATATTTATTATCAATAGTTATTATTATACCAGAAGGCTTAGCATCTGAAATATCAGAAGTGTCGGTAGCGACGGCTCTTAATTGATAGTTGCCTTCAGAAAGGTCTGATATATTCCATAAGGCAAAATATGGCCAGGAAGAATCAGGATTAGTGAATAAAGAATACGCTGATTGAACTAGTTTCCAGTTAACAGAATCTATGGACTTATATTCAAATTGTACGCATTTAATTTCTCGCCACCACTGAGGTTTCCAGAAAAGTGTTCCTGCAAAAATAGTAACTCTGTTTCCACTTATTCGTTTCCCGGAATAAGGAGCAAGAATTCTTACTTTTACCTTATTGGTATCGGTTATTGTTCCCACAGTAACTACTACGTTTTCATTTTTTTCTTCGTGTCCGCTTATATCTTCAGCTCGTAAACCAAATATATAAGTGGTATCCATAGTAAGGGAATGCACCCATATTGTATCCGGGTGTAAAACCGTAGCAATTGGAGTTGTATAATTAATAGTTCCCGTTGCATTATCCGAATATATATTATATTTTTCACAATCATAACTACTTGATTTGACCCAGCTTAGCTTTACTCCGTTGTTAGATAAAAGACTTGCTCTAAATTCAGATACTCTACGAGGGGGAAAAGTATCAGCGGGGATTGCGGCTATGGAATCAGAAAAGTTAGATTCATTACCGGAGGCATCTACAGAAGTAACTACATACCAATATTTAGTGCCATTAAAAAGTGATTTATCGTGAAACCATTTTCCCGTGATAATATGACTATTAATACGGGTAAATATGGAATCACCGTTTGTCTTGCTGTAAACATTGTATCCCTTCAAATCAGTAGTTATTACTTTTTTCCAATATATATATGTCTCGCCATCTCCGGTAACAACTTCCAGGCTTTCAGGTTTTGTAGGGGCAGTGGTATCTCCGGTGAAGATATTAAGGAAAGTACTACAACCCGGGAAACTTTCAGGTCCGATATTCTCTGCACTGTCAAAAGTATATACTAAAAAGTGATATAGATGTTTATTTAATCCGTTGAATATAGCAAAAGTGTCAGGATAATTTCCCAGCCAAACATTCCAATTACTGTTTCCATCTCTTACTTTCACATAATAAGAATTTGAAAGTCCGGACATTGAATCTACGCCTTTTGACCACCGAACTATAAAATTAGGTGTGGTAATTGTATCCGGCAAGGCATAGATATTACAGTTTGTTGGCGCTGTTGTATCTCGCCTTAAGTAAACTATCGAATAGTTATTAAAATTTATATTTCCTACGCCATCTCCTAACCATACATATAAAGGAACTGCACCTTCTTGTTGTAATGAAACATACATCGGGGGTTCGCCATAGAATAACCCGGTAGTATCAAACTTACTTGTAGGCGCTGAACCAAGTTTATACAGTACTGATTTTATGCCACTGGGGTCATTATTTTTTTTATAGCATATTTCAAATACGGGATTTTGTGTCCAGGGAGAAGGATTCTTTCCGTTAGCTGTAAGGCTTTCTGGCGCAGATGGTGCCGTTGTATCCTGATTGAAAAAGAAAGCTCCGATATCTATTCTTGTGCCGTCGGGGTCTTTATTCCCTAAGCTGGAATCCCCGGCATCAATGCAAGCAGAACCTGGTTTTAAATGGAAATTTTTTACAGTTGTATCTACGAACAAAGGATTTTGAGATATATTTCCTTTGGCTCCTATAGTATCTTGAAACCCATAGCCATTGTAGTTCATTCCGTTGTTCCAGAAGTCGTTAAAACCGATGTCTGCCAGTGGTGTAGCTCCACTATAAAAGGAAATCCCATTAGTATTACTTGAAATTATATTATTCTTTATGATTGGTTCCGCATTTATTCCAAAGATTATCCCGTGTGCAACATTATTAATAATAGTATTATTAATAACAGTCGGATGCCCATTCTCCATACAATGAATGGCTGCATAATGCCCTATAAAAACATTCCTTACGAATGTAACATAAAGAGAGTCGAAATATCCAAAAGTTGAGGTAGAGGTGTCATCTTTTATTATTCTAAATCCGGTGACAATTGTATTTCCTGCTCCCGGAGTATTGCTCCCGCCTTTTATAATTGTGCCGTGAGAACTTATAATTGAAAAGTCAGCTCCTGCGCCTACTAATTGTACTTCGGGTTTAAGAACAATGTTTTCATGATAAGTTCCTTTAGATACAAAGCAAATTCCTCCGGAATTAGTTGTGTTTATGCCTGCTTGAATAGTAGCCTTTGGTCCGACAACCCCACCTTGATGAATGGAAACCGACCCATCAAAACTATCACTGCCAACCGCAGAATCAACGTATACAGTGTTATAGCCAGTAGCATAAACTTGAGGAGAGATTATTGCAACAAAGCTTAATAGAAATAAACCAAGAAAATATTGTTTTTTCATGCTACCTCCTGTTGAAAATAGTTAGACAGGTTTGTATTACTTGATAAGGGAAAACATAAATATTTAAATAGTACCTCCTTAAAAACAAGGCGGGCAATTTTTTTGCCCGCCTTATATTTTTTGTCAATTAATGTACTTTTATGAGCTTCCCTTCATATGTTTTATTTGGTGTTTTGAGGGAGTAGAAATATATGCCTGCAGGCATTTTCTTGCTATTTGTATACAGGTTAAAAGATATGCTGTTAGAAGAATATTCCGGAATAAGCGCTGTTATCTGGGTGCCTGTAATGTCATAAATGTATAGATTTTCCGATCTTTTTTGATAGGGTAATTCAAATTTTAGATTGTTTACGAATGGGTTTGGTTGAATTATAATGGAATTCATAGAAGTTTTATTTGATTCTTCAATCCCTGTTCCGATATGAAAGTTTACGCCGGTTGCACCTGGACTTGCCGTTACGCTATTGCCTTCTTGAATTGTGTCATTTACGGATAGACTTTTGCGGGCAATGCCTACATTATAAGTAGTTAATGCGCTACTGACATATGCGGTATAGTGTCCATCGCTGTAAGTTTTTGTATATGTTCCTGCTGTGAGCCCGGTAGGATAAGCCACTCCGATATCAATTTGGGCGCCTTTATAAGGAAGGCCATTTTTATAAACAAATCCACAAATAGAATCCGTTGCCCGATAAACAGTTATATTATTGGTTATTGATAATGGGCCAACATAAAAAGTAGCATTTTTATATAAAGGATTTAAATATTGAGGATAAAACTGGTCTTGAAGGTTAGCGCCTGTGAGGTAGTATGCTGGGCCTTGTTTCTTTATAATATAGTTATAATATCCACTTGAGTTGGTATTTGTAAATAAGCCAAATGTTCCAACCGTTCCCGATACACCTCCTATTATCTGGAAAGTGTCGGAAATTGGATTTGAGGCATCATCCTTTACAGTTCCGGAGACAAAAGTAGTATCATTAGTGAGATTTGTAAGTGCAAGGTCTTTACCTGTCATTACTCCTGTAACTTGAAAAGGAATTATTTGATTACTTATATAATTACGGCCAACTGTGCCTGCCAAATCCATTGAAGACATTGCAACTGTAGAGTCTTTAAAAACAGACGGTAAAACTATTGAATAAGCTCCCGAACTATTTGTAAATGCTCCATATAATACTTCTTCGTCATATATTGTATCCATTATTCCTATAAATATATTTGGGGTATTTGCCGGTGTAGTTATTGTTCCCGATATAGAACAAGAAGAAGAAATAGGATTAACCTGTATTGCAACGGTTCCGGATACTCCACCATCTTCAACACGTAAAACAAAATGACCCGTTATTGTAAAAGTTTTGCGTGTTATATTTATTGTCCCGTTTTTGGCTTCGTCCGCATCGTCAAAATTACCATCTATTAATCTGAATTTTAATACCCAATGGTCATTTCCGTCTATAGTTCCATTTCCATTTATATCGTAATAAAGAGCAGCTTTTGCTGATGCACCGTTAGATTCGGTGTTCCCGGTTATACGAATAGTGTCTGCGGTTGTCACTGTTAAAGACGTAGAGTTGTTTATTTTGAGATTGTGCATAGCATAAGCATTGAACGAGAATAATGCCATGGTCGCTAAACACAAAACCACTTTTTTTATACAAAGTCCTTTCATCTTTCCTCCTTTTTTACTTTTTTTATTTTTTATATTCTAACGATTATGTTTTATTACACCCCCTTATTTAAGTTTGATAAGTTTTATCGGAATAAAGTTCCCGATTCTTAAAAAATATATTCCCGTCGACATCTTTTTATTATTTGGCAACAAAGCAGAATAAGAATTCTCATTCTTTGAATATTCAGGCACAAGTTCCATAATTTTATTACCGGATACATCGTAAATCATTAATTTTGAGTTGTCAATTTTATAATTGTTACGTGTCCCGATTAAAGAATAGCGAATAACGGTTTTTTGAATAAACGGATTATGCCGGATAGTAAGACACTCCGGATTACGGTTCTGTATTCCGTAAGAAGTAAAAAAAAATGTCTCTATGCCTATTGTCAAAAACATCCCCAAATAAAGTCTTTTCATAGTACTTTCAATTGTCTATAACTTATATATAAACATTTTAACGTTTTGTCAATAGTTTTGATGAAATTATACTGAAATTAAAGATGGGAAAAGAAAATTAGCTTTAGAAACTTATACTTATCCCGCCGAACCACTCGGATGCAATTATATCGTCATAGCCGTTATAGTGTTTATTGAGTAGATTATTAGCAGAGACAAAAAGATGAGCATATTCCGTAATATCTCTGGAGATTTTCATATTCAACATATAATTACTAAAATAGTTACTGATATCCGTAGCCCCCACATATTCTGCTTCCAGATTTATTCTGTTCTTAAATTTAGGTTCTACAATATAAAGTCCGATTGCAGATTTATGAGGTATATTGTCCGGCAAAGATACTCCCGTTAATTCATTTTTTGTGTTAAGAACGGTATATTTTATTTCTCCCGATAACCAATTAAGCGGCTGGGTCAGAAGTTCTATTTCTGCACCGTGTATATGAGCGTTTGGGATATTGCGATAGCTTTTCAGAGGAAACTCATCATGATAATTTTCCGTTAAAGTATATAATTCTATCATATCTTTAATTTCATATCTAAATAATGAAATTCTTGCCGACAAAAAGCTTGTGCCTGTATATTCAGCGCCTAATTCATAAGTTGTAGACTTTTCCGTAGTTAATGAATCATTACTCCTGACATACGTTCCCCCTTTATCATAAGTATAAAATTCATTAGAATAAAGCTGGGACATATCCGGTTCTCTAATTGATTTTCCAAGTCCCGCTCGTATTTTCAGAGGTTCATCTACTCCATACAGTATGGCTATTTTCGGCATTAATCTCACGTCTCTGTGATAACTGTCAATGCGGTCACTAATTAATACGGTAAACGAAGAGGATTGTATTTCGTGTTGCAAATATAGATTATGAACCAGATTTGTAGTATCAATAGACAGGTTTGAATTATATCCCGAGTAAGTAAAACTATACCCCATACTTGAACTGTGCGAGACGTTATGTTGCATATCTTTTAGTATAAGACGGGTATAATAAATTTCTCCCTCCGTTGTTCCGGTAATTTCATCTATTTTTTTCCCGTATATATAAGATTGTTTATACTGATAAGTAGAGAGTCTTGTTTTTAGTTCGGCGAATTCATGCAACTTTACATCCCAGATAGAATTGATATTATATTTCCAGTGTTCTCTAGACTGGTATTCATCCTTTTGGTAATAATAACCCGGTTCGATTGTCAATTCGGAAATAGTTTTGGGTTCCGCTTCCGACAAGTTTGCTATTATTTGTCCGCGATAATCGGATGCATCGAATTTATCAAACGCCGGATATATCCCGTCTGAACTTCTTTGACTGTAGTTAAAGACATATCCGAATTTATCTTTTTTTACTCCCTGTCTTAGAGTATGGACTTTTGTATTGTTCGTTCCTCGTGTAATTTCAGCAAAATTGGTATTACAGGGGAAAGTAGGAATAATGTTTACTACTCCCGCAATCGCTCCTTCTCCATACAAATTAGCATAAGGACCTTCCAACACTTCTATTCTTTCTATCATTCCTACCGGATATTGGTCTAAATCGTATATCCCTGTTGTTCTTTGCCCGTCCAATAATATTAACAGATGCTCAGGTTCAAGCCCACGATATCTGCAAACGCTTTTTGTCCCGTATTCTCCTCTTTGTATTTGCATTCCGGTAAGCCAGTTTATTGCATCTCCAGCCGTTTCAAAATTATGTCTTGAGAGTTCCTTTTTATCTATTACATCCGTGAATATTGTGGTATGTTTCCATAGTTCTGTGTTTTTTGAGTTGCCCGTTACGATATCTCCTTTTTGAATTGTGGTCGGGACCAAGTTGAAATCAATAGTCGTATGGCTTCCCGGCGAAACGATTATTTTTTTGGAGTCTGCTTTGTATCCTGCAATGGCGGCTGCAACTTCGTATTCTGCTTCATCACAGGAAAGTTGGTAGAAAAAGTATTCTCCGGATGTATCGGTTTTTGTATGTATAGTCGTGTTCCGGATTACGATATTTACTTCCTTTAGCGGTTCGCCTGTGATGGAGTCTTTTACTGTTCCCTGAATCCTTCCCGTGCACCAGCCAAATAAAGTTTGATATGAAAATACGGATAAGACAAATATTACATATTTCATTTTATTAAGTTGAAAACATTTACCAATGATAGCTCCTTACAGCACAAATAATAGGGAAAATACTTCCGACGCTTGCGCTAATAATAGTTGATGTTACGCCGGAATGATTTTCATCTAATGTAAAACTTATACCTCCTGCCACAAGCACTCCTATTGCGGTTCCGAGTAATGTTCCTAAAAGAGTTTTCCGGTAAGAACCATTTTCTCCTAATTTTCCCCCTACAATCATAACGCCCTTTGTAATCCCAATGATAGCGCCTGTCGGAGCACCTATATATAGACCAATCGGAACTCTTATGTCCCCAGCAGATGGGTCGTCATAAATATCCCGTCCAAATATGGTTCCCAATAAAGTCAATCCTACAACGGGTATGCCAACACCAATCAATCCTCCTACAATTCCACCTACAAAACCTCCCATTGCTTCTTTGGCATACATAGAAACTGAAGCAAGTTGTTTTGTGCTTGTATCTGATGTTTGTAGTAAATTGAAATTCAATAAACTATTTGTAGTTTTAGGGCTAAATAATGTATTACTTCCTGGTAAAATCCCCGTAGGATGAAATCCAATATCCGCAGACACATATACGGGTAAAAGCAAAGTTAATATCCCTATTGTTCTCATAATTTACAAGTTTAAATTACCTCATTTTGTGGCTTGTCCGCCTGAGGTGGATTATTTTTTAGCGGTTTGACGCAAGTAGGGAATTAGTCCGCCTGTATTTATAATTTCCATTATAAAAGCGGGTAAAGGAGTGGCTTGCATTTCTTCACCGGTAGTCGTATTTTTTATTTTTCCGGTTTCAAACTCTATGTCAACAATATCGCCTTGATTAACTTTGCTTGATATTCCCTTACAAACAAGAATCGGCAGTCCAAGATTTATTGCGTTGCGGTAATAAATTCTTGCAAACGATTCTGCAATGATTGCTTTAATTCCAAAGTGTTTAAGACAGGTAACCGCCTGTTCACGGGAAGAGCCGCAGCCAAAAAACTTACCTCCGACAACGATATCGCCGGGTTTTGCTTCTTTAATAAAATTAGGATAAACCGTTTCAAAAGAATGTTTTGCCATCTCTACCGGGTCAGCAGTTATAGAAAGATACTTTCCCGGGTATATTACATCCGTGTTTACATCATCACCAAATTTCCAGACTTTGCCTTTTATCATATTTATTACAATGCTTCCGTGATTTCTCCTTTTATTGCCGATGCGGCTACCGTTGCAGGAGATGCAAGATAAACAAAGGATTCCGCACTTCCCATTCTTGCCTGGAAATTACGGTTTGTAGTTGATATACATACTTCACCTGCTGCGAGCAACCCTTGGTGTCCACCAAGACAGGGACCACAACCCGGGTTAAGGATTAACGCACCTGCTTTTATAAATGTTTCTAAGTAACCCGCTTTCATTGCTTCAAGATAAATTTCTCGGCTTGCCGGGATAACAAGCATTCGCACGCTTTCAGCTACTTTTTTGTTTTCCAGAATTTTTGCCGCCGATGCCAAATCTTCCAACCTGCCATTTGTGCAGGAACCTAACAATGCCTGGTGAATCTTTATTCCTTTTACTTCTTTTACGGGTTTGACATTATCAACTGCGTGAGGACAGGCAACCTGCGGTTCGAGTTCTGACACGTCAAACTCAAGTATTTTTTCATAACTTGCATCTGCGTCAGGTTTAATTATTTCTACTTTATTTTTGTTACGCGAACTTACGTACTCGATTGTTTTTTTATCTACGGGGCAGAAAGCTACTTTTGCGCCCATTTCCATTGATAAATTACTTAACACCATTCTGCTTGCAATAGTCATATCGTCCATTGTGGGGCCGCAGAATTCTACACTCTTATAGTCTGCGCCGTCACACCCGAGTTTCCAGATTATGTATAATATAAGGTCTTTAGCGGAAACGTTTTTTTTGAATTTTCCTGATACGATGATTTTTATTGTTTCCGGGACTCTTAACCATATTTCTCCCGTTGCCCATACTCCTGCCATTTCGGTTCCGCCGATTCCTGCGGCGAATGTTCCGAATGCGCCGTGAGTTGTGGTGTGGGAATCAGTCCCTACAAGCAGTTGTCCGGGTATTGAATGGCCTTTTTCGGGGAGTACCTGGTGGCAGATTCCCAATTTCATATCATAGAAGTGGGTTATACCCTGTTCGGCGACGAATTCGCGGACTCTTTTATGGGTAGCCGCGGTTCTTTCCGATTCTGCCGGGATACGGTGGTCAAAAATGATTACAATTCTTTCAGGTGCCCAGACTTTTTTTAGTCCTATTTCCCTGAATGCTTTAAGGACAACATCAGCATTTTCGTGGGACATAGCGACATCTACTTTGGCTGTAACTATTTCTCCCGGGGTAACTATTTTTTTGCCGCCCGCCCTTGCAAGGATTTTTTCTGCTAAAGTCATAATCGTAGGATAACAAATATCTCTTTTTAGTCAATAAAATATTTTTTACTTTCTTTAATTCTCTTGTAATTACTCTTAATCTTATCTTTTTTTTCTCTGCGTGCGGAGTTTATCCCGCTTTGGCGGGACGACTCTGCGGTGAAAATTTCTGTTTCCGTTTTTTCTTGACTTTGCTCTAATATAATATATTCTAAAGAAGAATTTATGTAGGGAGGAAAAAATGAAAAAGGTCGGAATTGTAGGAATAGTTTTGGGTGTAGTTTTGTTGTTTGTTTTGATGGTAGGAATGACATTCGTAAACTACTATAATCGTTTTGTCTCCCAAGGAGAAGCTATAAGCGCTGCGTGGGCGCAGGTAGAAAATCAACTTAAACGAAGGAACGACCTTATTCCGAATCTTGTAAACACGGTTAAGGGCTATATGGAGCACGAACGCGGAGTTTTTGAGAACATTGCGGAAGCAAGAGCGAAACTTGCAGGTGCAAATACCGTTTCCGATAAAATGAAAGCTTACCAGGGGGTAGAAGGCGCATTGTCGAGGTTATTGGCAATCGTCGAGAATTATCCCGTTCTTAAGGCTAATGAGAACTTTAATAAACTGATGGACGAGCTTTCGGGAACTGAAAATCGGATTGCCGTGGAAAGAATGCGTTATAATGAACTTGTGAAAATATATAACGTAAGCATAAAGAGATTCCCGGGTAGTTTCTTTGCTTCGGTGTTTAATAAAGAAGCAGCTGCATATTTCGAAGTCCCGGAAACAGAACAAGCTGTGCCCGAAGTAAAATTCTAATCCCAACAGATATAGCACAGAACAAAAAGACGCTGAGAGCGCAGAGTATAAAACTAAAAACAAGAATTTTGGACGCAAATAATCTCAGATTTTCAAGATTACACCATTAAAGAAAAAGATGAAAATAACATAGAAATTCTTCTCTGCCTTAGGCAGACTTAGAATCCCTGTGGATATTCTTTTTTCTTATCCGTGGCTAAAAAATCTTTTTGTTCTCTGCGTGCGGAGTTTATCCCGAAGAAGGCGGGGCGACTCTGCGGTAGAAAGCCCTTGGAGCTTTAGCCCTTAGGGATTCCTATCCAACTCCGCTGGGTGAAAATTTCTGTTAATCGTCTAAAACTTTCTGCTTTTGATGAGGGATTTTATATCCGGTATTTGATGTTTTTCGCAGTATTTTTCCATTCCGTCTATTATTTCTATGCCTGAATTTGGATTGACAAAATTAGCTGTGCCGATTTCAATTGCGCTTGCCCCTGTTACGATAAATTCCAGCGCATCTTCTGCATTCATTATTCCGCCCATTCCTATAATCGGAATTTTGCAGACCATGCTTACCTTGTAAACACAGGCAAGGGCAACAGGCTTAATACATGGCCCCGATAACCCGCCGGTTATTTTTCCGAGTACCGCGCTTTTTGTTTCGAGGTCAACTTTTAATCCGTGTAACGTGTTTATCAGGGATATGGCATCTGCACCGTTGTTTTCCGCGGAAAGGGCAATAGCTTGGATATCCGTTACGTTGGGAGAAAGTTTTATTATTACCGGTTTGGATGTTACTTTTTTTATTGCTGAACACAGTCTGCCAAGATTATTTGCGTCTTTGCAAAATTCAATCCCGTGTTCTACGTTGGGACATGAGACGTTTATTTCAAATCCGGCAATGGAAGTAGGCTCAAACATTTCGATTACTTCTATGTATTCTTTTTGAGTTTTTCCCGCGACACTAATAATTACGGGAGTGTTATGTTTTAACCATAACGGGAGTTTATTTTCAATAAACTTTTCTGCACCCGGGTTTTCAAGTCCTATGGAGTTAAGCATTCCGCTATATGTTTCTGCTACGCGGGGAGGCGGGTTGCCAATATTTGAATCAAGCGTAACCGATTTAGTAATGATTGCTCCGAGTCGGCCGAAATCGGTGAATTTTGCCTGTTCGAGACCGCAAGTTCCCGATGCAAGCATAACGGGATTTTTTAACTCAATCCCTGCAATGTTGACGGATAAGTCCATTAGTTTATTATCGTTACTCCTTTTGGAGCAACGAACTTAAATTGTTTATCGGCGATTTCATAGTTAATAAATATTTCACTAAACCTGACTTTTTCTTTAATGTCTTTGCCATCTATGTGAAATTCGGATACTATGTCCTGTGGAAACCACATTCCTTCAACAAGTTCCCAGTCTTGATAATTAGTATCATATATTAATTTATCCGTGGAGTCAAAGGTTTTTTCGTTTAGGATAACATTTTTTTGCGGGTCAACTTCAAAAATAATTTTACTTATATTGTCGTCGCCTTTAGGCGTTGCAATTAAGTGAATAGAGTCTTGCCAGGCAATGTCAAAAGATTTTTTTAGTTCAGTTATGAAATTAAAACTAAGTAATATATCTATGCCCGATAGTTTTTTATCTATTTCCGGGAATTCGGAGTAATGTGTTTTTACTGCTTGTTTTTTGTCCGGGTAGCAAATCCATAATACCGAGTTATTTAAGATTATTGTTTGTTCCGGTTTGAAATATTTTATGTATAGTTTTTTTGGTTTTCGTAAATAGAATTTTCCCGTAGAGCGTTCTTTAATATTGTTTACGCTATAATACCTTGTCATCCTGCCATATACGCTTTCAATGTTCTGGTAGTTACTTATTATTTTATCAATCTGGCTGTTGCCCGATTTGTCAATACGTTCAGGTAAATTCTTGGGCGATAGCAGAATAAGCATTACTCCAAATATAACGTTCATAGTTTTATACCAAGCTCTTGAGCGAAGCTCTTAGAGATTGGTATCCAGCTCTGCTGGGACCAATAAGCCTATAATTTATATTTGTTTTCACCATTTTGAGTACGAAGTTTCCTATGGATAACAGTTCATAGTTTTACTTCATCGGACCAGAAAACGGGTCCATCTTTACATACGTATTTATATCCATTTTTTATCGGGACGGCGCAGCCGAGACATATTCCTATTCCGCAAGCCATATATTGTTCTAATGACAATTGACAGGGGATAAAGTGAGTACTTGCATAAGATTGAATTGCTTTAAGCATCGGCGCAGGTCCGCATACGTACATAATTTCCGGTTTAGGAGCGCCTTTCAATAAATCCGTTACGAGTCCTTTTATGCCGTCGGAGCCGTCTTCCGTGCTGACGCTTACGGAGCCGAGTTTTTCAAAATTTTCTTTGCATAAGATTTCGTTTTTATTTGCCGCTCCTATAAGAGTGTTTACGGTGCCGCCGGATTCTTTTATTTTTTTTGCCGCAAAATAGAGCGGGGCAATCCCTATTCCGCCTGCAACAAGCAAAACGTTTTTATAGTAATTAGATGTATCATCTTTATTGAGTTCAAACCCATTTCCCAGTGGTCCGAGGACGTCAATATCATTGCCGGGAGTGTAAGCGGAAAGAACTTTAGTCCCATCGCCTACGACTTTATAGAGTATGTGGAATGTAGATTCTTCCACATAGTGAATACTAAAGGGTCTGCGTAATATGAAAGGAGAAGGCTCATTAAGTCTTACTTGCACGAACTGACCCGGTTTTGCAGTTCTTGCTATTTTGTTGTCTTCAACGACAAGGAGAAAAACATTTTCATTGATTTTCTCATTCTTTAGAATTTTCATTTTTTAATCTTGAGATTGCTTTTTTAGCGGATTCAATATATTTAGGAGAATATTTATTATTTTTAAGATTTTTTTCTACTTTTTCATAAGCGGAGATTGCTTTAGTTGTATCTTTCTTTTCGCTTTCCAATACCCAGCCTATGGAGTAAGCGGCTTTAGGCGCGTATTCACTTTCCGGGTAATCAGTAATTACTTTTTCGTATTCCTTAAGGGCATCATCTATTTTTTTAAATTCCAACAAGAATAGTTCTGCGAGTAGAAATTGTGCTTTCCCTAAATCTTCAGGTTTAGTAGTGTCTTGAGAACTATCCGGAATGGTTTTAGTTAATAAAGTATCTTCTGCTGTTTCCCTTTTTCTGATACCAGCGTCTAGACTATCTTCCATCCCTGGAATGCCTATGTTTGGCCTGGATAAACTGTCTTTTGGAAAAGACATGTGCCCACCAAAAAGTCCATCCCTGTCTCTCATTGTCCTTCTGAGATCAGGCATATCTTTTTGTAAACTGTCCCCCGGTATTGTTTTGTCAGGAAGTTTAACACTGTCTTTCACTGCTTTTGATATGTCCGAATTTTGTTTAGATACGCTGTCTTTTGATGTTGCTGTTTTCAAAGTGTCCGTACCCTGTTTAGACAAACTATCCCTAAGCGTTTTTAAACTGTCTATGATATGCAGGCTGTCTTTCGCTGGTATTGTTTTCACGCCGTTTATGCCTTGGAGAAGCAAACTATCTGCAATCGTTTCTTTTTTCAGTGTATCCAGGGATTGTTTAGAAAGACTGTCTGCTTTAGCAGAGTTTTTGGCAATAAGTTTTTGGTATTCTAATAGTTTATCTATCCTGCCTGCTCTAACGAGTGCGTCATTGGAGATTTCGCTGGTTCCGGAATTTCTTGTTTGTTCGTAATATTCTTTTGCTTTCTCGAGATTCTTGATGTCTTCCTCATATATGACTCCCATATCGTAGGTTGCCTGTGGAACTGTTTTTATTTTATCAAGCGTTTCAATTGCTTTAGTAAAGTCTTTTTTAGCTCGATAACTTTTAGCTATCATAAGATTTAGCGTATCTTGTTCGGCTGCCGTCATCACTTCACTGTAATGCGCAAGTTTATCCAGTGCCTGTTCCGGATTGTTTAATTTGAGTGATGCATTAGCTATGGCAATGACAGTGGGCAAATTTTTTGGCTCCAACTTAAGAGCTTTATCATAATATTTTATGGCGGATTTGTATTTTTCGAGAGAATCGTAAGAATTTGCTATTAGCGTATAAGCTTTAGCCTTTAATGTTGAGTTACGAATGATAGGCAAAATTGACTTTGCTACCTTTATAGTAGTATCATACGCTTGAGCCATAAAATAAGTTTCTATTACCAGAATATTTATTTCTTCCATTCTTTCTTTCTTTACTTTTTTAATTACGTTTTTTGCCTCAATATAATCGCCTTTTTTAAGGTAAGCGCGAGCTAATTCAATTCGTCCATCATCTACTAAGATGTTTTTGGGGTAATATTCTATCAGCTCTTTGAATTTTCGGATAGCCGGATCGTAATCTCCTTTTTCCATAAAACATTTCCCAATAAGTAATAATGCTTCGGGAACCCATTTGGAATGCGGATAAGAAGAAATCAGTTTTTCAGATTTTTGAATTGACTTCTCAAGCAATCCTTGATTGGGAGGGGTGGAAACCATTGCCTGCTTGTAGCAATCTTTTGCGTTATAAAAAGTATTATAGTATGCGCAACCACACAGAAATGCCAAGCAGAACAAAACCCTAAATTTCATTACTTAATCTTTACAATAATATATGACAGGTGTCAACAATTTTGTAAATAATACCAACTTATTCGGTTTTCTGTTTTTTTCTCTGTGTTCTCTTTTATCTCTGTGGTCTCAATATGTATTCTATTGTTTTGTTACTCTTCGACTATCTTTTCGCTGTGCCCTCTGTGGTTGAGCCTTCTGTTGTCTTTTCAGTTAGAAGAAAGCAACGTTATCAACTGTTGCAAATCTCTTACCCCGGCAAGCAAAACCTCCATAGAATTGTCTATGGATTTAACTTCCTTGACATAAGAATTGGATAGAAATTTTTGGGACGGCGAAGTCAAAAATCTTAGTGTTATTTCTCTTTTGCCTACGTGTTGGGTAGATTTTTTGCTTGTAATATTTGAAATTCCCTTTTCTATGGCAAGGAGTTTTATGTGGGTACATTCCAATAAATTCTTTACTTCAGACGGGATAGGTCCGAACCTGTCAGCCAGTTCGTTTTCAAAAGCGGTTATTTCTTTAAACGAAGTTATATTTGCGATTTTCTTATATAGCAAAAACTTCTGGTTATACGGCGCATAATCCTCGGGTATGAAACAGTTCACGTTCATACGGATTTCCGGCTCCAGTTTCTTTAAAGGCATTGCTTTATCGGGTTGAGTTTTGGAATAAATGTTATTTATTTCTTCTTCCAGCAATTTTTCATATAGTTTATATCCGATAGAATAAATATGTCCGTGTTGTTCTCCACCGAGTAAGTTCCCGGCTCCTCTGAATTCAAGGTCTTGCAAAGCAAGTTTAAATCCTGCCCCAAGTTCCGAGTAAGTAGAAATCGCTTGCAGTCTTCTTTTTGCATCGGGAGTTATATTTTCGGGAACGAGTAACCAGCAACATGCATGTTCCTGTGAGCGTCCAACCCTGCCTCTCAGCTGGTGCAAATCTGCCAGACCGAACCTGTCTGCCCTGTTTATTATTATGGTATTTGTGGAGGGGATATCAATCCCGGAACCAATTATTGCAGTAGATACAAGCACGTTAATGTCTTTTTCAAAGAATCTCAACATAATAAGTTCCAGTTCTTTTGATGGTATTTCGGAGTGAGCGATACCGATTTTGAAATCGGGAGACAATTTTTGTATAAAATTGGCAATGCTGTATATGGAACTTATACGGTTATGCACAAAATAAACCTGCCCACCGCGTGAGATTTCGGATTCTATGGCGTTTTTTATGAGCGCTCTGTCAAACGAAGCAACCCTTGTTATAATGGGTTGTCTTCCGGCAGGAGCGGTTTCAAGGCGGGATAAGTTTTTTATATTTGTAAGAGCCATATAAAGAGTGCGGGGGATAGGCGTAGCGGTCAAAGAAAGAATATCAACGTTCTTTTTTAGTTTTTTTAATTTCTCTTTTTGTGAAACGCCGAACCTGTGTTCCTCGTCTATGATTAACAATCCTAAATCCTTAAACTGTATAGTTTCCCCGAGCAACTTATGTGTTCCTATGAGAATGTCAACATTACCCGAATGTATGTCTGCAATAGCTTTTTCTTGTTGCTTCGTAGTTTGGAAACGGGAAATCTGGGCAATATTTACTGGAAACGGGGACATTCTTGTTTTGAATGTTCGATAGTGTTGTTCTACAAGTATGGTTGTCGGGCAAAGTATTGCTACCTGCTTGTTATCCATAACTGCTTTGAATGCAGCGCGAAGCGCAAGTTCTGTTTTGCCGTAACCAACTTCTCCGCATACAAGCCTATCCATTGTTAAATCGGACTCCATATCCTGTTTGATTGATACGATTGCTTTCAACTGGTCAAGTGTTTCTTCGTAAGGGAAGCCTGATTCGAGTTCGCTCTGCCAGAGATTATCAGGAGCGAATTTATGTCCTTTTGAAATTTTTCTTTCCGCGTATAACGCGATGAGTTCGGTTGTCAATTCGTGAATTGCCTTTTTTGCGCGGTTTTTGCGTTGCTCCCAACTCTTTGAACCT
Organism: bacterium; assembly: GCA_028688815.1. Taxonomy (GTDB): domain Bacteria; phylum Hydrothermota; class UBA3073; order JACQXS01; family JAQTXJ01; genus JAQTXJ01. The sequence goes on from JAQTXJ010000002.1 coordinate 82,877, forward strand.
AAATCGGTAAGTTCGGGAGAAACGGCAGTATCGCCTACCCAGCGTTCAATGCAGTTAAATTTGTCTATGGGAACGTACAGGTCGCCGTTTTTATAAGTTATAAAGAGGCAGTCGGTTTCTATCGTATCGAACTTCAGTTTTGTAATCCCCTGGTATATACCGATTCCGTAGTCTATGTGGACGATAAAATCTCCCTTCTGCAGGGACTCCAAATCCTGTATTGCAACGCCTTTATCTTTGAAAGGATGGTATTCCCGTTTTTTTCTTTTCCTGCCGAAAATATCCATATAAGTGAATACCGCAAGTTTTGCATCCGGGAGAATAAAGCCGTTGGGAAGGTTTGAAATTCTGACTTCAAGTTCGGGGAAAAGCGAAGCTATGTGTTTGGTTTCGGATTCGGTTTCACACAGGACAAATTTGGTGTAACTTTTCAGGGATTCAAGAGTATCCTTAAATATGTCAAAGTTGCCGTTATAAGTTGACTGGCTTCCGACAGAAAATCCGTCTCCTATATATACGGTTTTATTTGGGACAGATTCTTTATTGCCGGAAATCCCGTCAAAAACAATAATAACATCGGGACTTTTGAAATACTGCATAATATTCACGGAAGATGTTTTTGTTTTGTCTTCTCGTATTGCGACCCGTTCCTTTTCGTTTTGTAGGGGCGGTCGTCCGCCTGTGTTTGAGTAGGTCGGGACTTTAATGCCCCGATTAAAGGGAATAATTTGTTTTGTAGGGGCAGACCTAAGTGTCTGCCCATCTGTTTGCGAATGTTCATTATTCTCGCCTGAAATATTTAATGGCGATATGATAAGTTTTTGCAATTTGGATATGGAAACCTGTCTTAGCGGGTCAAATTCTCGGATGCTTGTTACGGCGTCACCCGTAAACTCAAGTCTTACGGGATAGATTGTCCCGCCGGGCCAGAGGTCAATAATTCCGCCTCTTTTAACGAATTCTGTGGGATTGTTTACGGTATCCACAAAAGTAAACCCGAATTCCGCTAACTTATTTGAGAACTCCATCATACTGAGAGATTTTCCGTTGATATCCGGGAATTTATCAAGATTGCAGTTTATGAGGGATTGCCTGAGAGTATCCGGTGACGGCAAGTCTTTGCGTGGCGCAGTAACAAAGATAGACATTGGAGGAGTGTTAAGCAGGGCAGGGATGGCTGATTGCAAAGCGAACTCGTCCGAGAGGTTATATATTTTCAGGGCATTAAATTTCGGATTGTTTTTGCACCAGCATAAGATATCTTCGGTCAGTTCATCGGGGGAGTGGGTAATAACGGCGATAGCGTGGTTTCGGGATGCCAGGTAAGAGATAAATAGAGACTTTAGTCCCTCCTGTAAACCGGAAACGGCGGGCTGGGTGGAGGCGTGTACGAATGCAGGTGATCTTAGGACTATATTGGTAATATCGGTAAGAGCAGACATAGTGAAAAGCAACTTACACGAAACAGTTTACAGATAATATAAATTTGATATTAAGAAAATGTATTATCACAATCGTTATGGGTTAAGATGTACTCCTGTATTAAGCAGGTAAGCGAAGGCTACAATTGCAACAAGTCCGCCGGCTTGTCCGCCAATCTTTTGGGTGGAAGACGAGTTTTCTTTATGCTTTTGTTTCTTTGTGATTAGTGTGTTTGTTGCACCATGGGCAGAATTTCTTGAACAGAACTTTATCCGGGTGTTTCTGCTTGTTTTTCGTGGTGGTGTAATTTCTTCTTTTACACTCTTCACATTCCAGAGATAAGAGTATTCTCATATTTCGTATATCCTATTGTTTCTTTTACGCAGTCTTATAAAACCTATAATTATCAAAACTAAAGAAGGCAATAATGTATCTATCCATTTAATCGCCATTTTAGTAGCTTTGCCGGTATCTTTTAGTGGTCGTTCTGCTATTCCTTTTGACCTTATAGCGATAAGTTCTTCATCAGCTACAAGCCAGTCAATCGTATTTAACAGAAATGCTACATTTGCGGCGCTCAAATAATTAGCTTCTGCAAACTTTGAAGACCCTGTCACTATAAATCTTGGTTTCTCATTTGTTACAGCAAGGTTGAATGGACCTTTTTCTTCAGCAGGTGTCGGAATTTGTTGTTCCATAGGGTTGACTGTTTTTACATCCTGTTTTAGCCAGCTTTTCGGGGAAGATTTGATTAACGGAGTGCCACCGGTTATTGCTCCTACAAAAGGCAAGACAACCGCTTCAAGCTCTCTCACGATTGGATTGGATTTATTAAGGTCTGTAGCTTTCGGGAAGAATGGGTAAGGAACGAGGTTTTGCATTCTGAAGTTGCCTCTTTGCGATGTAATTCCAATTATCTGGTTTTGATAATCAAGTACGAGCCCGCTTTTCAAGGTAATATTATAAATTGGTAAAAGCTTTTCAAATCCTGTTTTCGTTGGGAAAGCAAAGAAATACTCAGTATTTACATTCATCATATCAAGGAAGAATCCGCAAGATTTGCCGGCACCAAGGAAATTCTTTACTCTCTGGAGCGCCGTATCGTTGTATTCTCCTTTTGGTCCGAGGACGATAAGCGTCGATAAATTTGAAGACACATCGTTTGAATCTATGTTGACATCGCTAACTAAATATCTTTTTTGGATTTCCTGTTTTAGTCTTTCATCCAGTTGCACTTCGTTATGTCCTTTCGTGAACCCGATAGATTTTTGAGATGTTTCTGTTAATTTTTTAATTTTGCTTGTGATATCATATTCCAGAGAGCCAAAATTTTCTATTACAGGGATAACTTCTTTTTTATCGCCATACAGGAAGAGAAGTCCCATATAACCTTCTTTAATTGCAAGCGCGCCTGCTTCTTGTCTATCCTGGAATTGTAAAGGGTAAACTCCTGCTCTCTGCGCATCCATTTTTTTATCCTGGTCTATTTTTTTATCCGGGTCAGACGGATTAATAAGTTCAAATTTTAATTTGCCGCGTGATTTTACTTTATATTCGGATAATAAGTCTTTTACATATTTACTTCTTGTATTATAAGGATAAGGCAATTTAGCTGTCATATATGCGCGGACTATAACCGGGTCTTCAAGTTTCCGTATCATTTGTACGGATGCTTTCGAAAGAGAATATATTTTGCCGGAACTTAAATCCAGTCTTGCGAATATTCTATAAGAAAGTATATTTGCTACGATTATTATAGCCAGCAGTACTGTAACGCTTAATCCCGATAATATCCTGTGCTTTGCTTTCCTGTAGAAATAGAAAGTGAAGCAAAGAAAGAACGCAATCATTGAAAGGAAATATATTACGCTTCTTGAATCAATAACACCTATACCCATAGATTCCAGATGATAATCAATACCGAAATACTGGAATATCGTTACAAATCCGGAAGACATAGTTCCTAGTACTTTTCCGAGGATAAAGAACACGAAGCAAATTACGATATTGAGAATCAAAGCTATCACTTGTGATTTTGTAACGGATGAGGTGAATATTCCTATTGCGCAGAATCCCGCACCAAGTAAAAGCAATCCAAAATAAGAACTTATAACTACTCCCCAATCAAGTTTTCCTAAGAATGCTATTGAAATCGGGTATATAAGCGTGCACAAGATTCCGATTTTTATTACCGCAAAAGCGGCAAGGTATTTCCCCGTGATAATAGCCCAATCCTGTAAGGGCATAGTTGTAAGCAGTTCAACAGTCCCGAGTTTTTCTTCTTCTGCAAGCAGTCGCATACAGGTAGCCGGGATTATGAATAAAAGGAATAAAGGAGCGAGGTCAAAGAAACTGGCTATTTGCGCCTGGTTTGAAACGAACAACCCTGCAGCAAAGAACCAGCCTGATAAAATAAGCCATGCTATGATTACGATATAAGCTACCGGAGAGTTAAAGTATCCCCTGAATTCTTTCCAGAATATAGTTTTTACGTCTCTCATTGTTTGTTATTAGTTTTCTTTTGTTAGTTCCCTGAATATATCTTCAAGGGAAGCAGTTTTTTGTTGTAATCCGACGATTACCCAGTTATTTGATACGCAGGTTTTAAAGATAGTTTCTTTCATATCTATAGTCGGGTCGGTTTCTATTTCGTATTGAGTTGTTTCGCCCTGGCTCGAGGTGGCTTTTACGTTTTTAACTCCTGCCATTTCTTTGATGGCGGCCATTGCTTTATCTTTTGGCGCTTTGAGTTCCAATTCGACAATTGTTTTCCCAGCTGCGAGTTTATGCATTTCGTCTTTTGGCGCATCGGCTATGATTTTACCACGATTTATAATTATGACTCTTTTGCAAGTGGCTTCAACTTCAGACAATCTGTGAGTTGATATTATGACTGTTTTTTTCTCGCCGAGTGTTTTTATTAGTTCTCTTACTTCCACTATTTGATTGGGGTCAAGGCCTTCGGTAGGTTCGTCCATAATCAGGATTTCCGGGTTATGGATTATAGCTTGAGCAAGTCCTACTCTTTGTTTATAGCCTTTTGATAATTCGCCTATAGCTTTTGAGATGACGCTTTTAAGTCCGCATATAGCGACGACTTCTTTTATTCTGTCGTTAAGTTTTTCTACTTTTCTTAATTGACCGATGAATGCGAGGTATTCCATTATTTTCATTTCGCTGTACAGGGGGTTATTTTCCGGTATGTATCCTGTTTTGGTTTTTGCAGGTATGGGGTCTTTTTCTATATCAAAGCCCATAATTTTGCAAGTCCCGACAGTGGGCGGGAAATAGCCCGTTACGATTCGCAGGGTAGTAGTTTTGCCTGCGCCGTTAGGTCCGAGAAAACCGACAATTTCGCCGCTTCCTACTTCAAAGCTTATATTATCTACTGCCTTGAAAGAGCCGTAGCTTTTTGTAAGATTTTTTACTTCAATGATAGACATAATATTATGAGAGAGTAAGTACCAAAAAAAAGTGATTTTGTCAATAAGAATTTTTTATGAAACCAATATATAGTAACTCATATCATTTCACCAATTAGAAACTCTTTGTTTTTCCTCCTCTCTCTGTTTTATCTCTATTTTGTTGGTTGTGTTCTTTTTGTGGATTTTGTGTTTTCCTATTAGTCCTGCATAAAAACTTTAGAGTTTTTGTAATAGAGGGAATAAGGGTAATCCGGGTAAGAGGCGGTTAGTTTATCGATTTCTTTTTGAAGGTCTTCTTCGGAATATTTTCCCGAGGAAACCTGTCTTTTGGTAAGATAGATTATATAAACTTGAGCTTTAGGAGCGTATGCGCTGGTAGGATAGGATTTTATTAGTTGAGCAAATTTGTCAATAGACCATTTTTTATCTGCTTCGCGAAACATCGTGCGAACCGTTTTTTCATTGTCTGATGGAGTTTTTATATTAATAACAAAATCAACAGTTGCTTCCAGCCTTCCTTTCCAGAACGGGGGATAGATCGGGACGCCATTGCCTTCCCTGGCAAAAGATTCGAAAGCCATCTTTTTTAAGTGATATGTTCCGGCTTTGGAAATAGGGACATTCATAGTAAGGTCATAAAATCCATAAACGGTATCCATAGGATTTATTCTTATAGAATATAGTTTCCAGAATTGAATATTTCCGGCATTCTCTTTACCATAATGTTTTCGGTCTTGATCCCACCCGGTGGCAAATAATTTTGTATTATATCTCCCGGTTGTAATTTCAAAAGTTGTATTTCCGTTGCCGCAAAGTACCATAGGACTAACCCACACGGTATCGTTACTCGTATTGAAAATAAAGTATTCCATCCAGACCGGTTCATCGAGAAGATAAGCGGCTTTAGGTTTATATACGGATGCTTTCAGGATAAGAGGATTTTTTATGAGTGGGGGAGACGCGTTTGCAGCAAAACTTATAAGTAAAGGGATAAGCAATGCCAGTCGCAGCGGGATATTCCATTTTTTCATATAATATTATATTATTATGTAGTTGGTTTTGGGTTTTTGCAACAAATATTTTGAAAAAAGTTGGTATTGTAGGGGCGACCCGTCGGGTCGCCCCTATGGTGCGATAACTTGACTATAATTTTCTGTCTTTATTTCATCAAAATTAGTTTTTTAGTTTCCTTATAGTTCCCGGCGCTAAATTTGGCAAAATAGATACCAGCGGGGAAGTTTTTAGGGGTTAGAGTTATTTCGTAATAGCCCGGTAATTTCTCTTTATTTACAAGTTCTTTTACACATCTTCCGGAAAGGTCATAGAGTTTCAAAGACACTTTGCTTGTTGCGGGTAGTTGATATCTGATGGTCGTTGATTTTGTAAACGGGTTGGGGGAGTTTTGAGATAAAGCATAGGTTCTTGGGGGTGTATCCGATGCTATTTCTACGCTAACGAAAGAAGAATCTATGGTTATTTTTCTTGTTTCGGTTTTAGCTGAAAATCCATTCAAATCGGAAGCATAGGCATAGAACTCGTAAGTTTTTCCATCGGTTAAGTTTGGAAAAGTATAAAACAGATTATGTGTACTTGAATTATATGAAATATTTATTTCATCCAAAGACAAAGCCCTGTTCCATATTTTAACTTCATCAATAACTCCCTTGAATGGAGCATTCCCAATTTTTAAGTTTCCGATATTAGGGGGCAGGGTAATAGCTCCTACATTTTTCGAGCTAAATAATTTAGCATTTTTATAAACTTTCAAGTAACCATTATCGTAAAGTAAAGTTATATATGTCCATTCGTCAACGGGCAAAAGATAATCAGCCACATCTATAAACCGTCTTGTCCCGTTGTTATAAATTTCCCATACATAACATTTATAACCGGTTGTCGTATCAGACCACTGCCAGAAGTGGTAGCTTCTGTTTTCTTCAAATCCTATAATTTGTAGAATGCTTGTATCACAATGTTCGTAGGCTTTTATCCATCCCTCGATCGTAATTGTGGTAGAACAATTTAAACTCGAATCATTCCCGCAATCAATATAACTGTTGCCGTCAAATTTTAGCGCATTGTCTATTCTTCCATTTATCCAGAAATTAGATGTGTCTGTAGTATAAAATGTCCCGTTATTGTTATAAGTGGAATTGTCCGAAACTATTGTTCCACTGTCTTCATTAAAATTCCAGTAACCGAGTAGGCTTCTGTTCCAATCTATAAAACTGGTTGCCTCATAAGTGGTAGTTATAGAAGTTTTTATTTCCGTCCACAAATGATTAATAACGGCATTATCATTTTCAGTTGGCGGAGCAAAAGCAATTGCCAGAGAGTAATAAGTGTTAAAACTGTCAATACTACTTACGGCTTGATTGCCCGAGGGATCGCTGGATTCAACCCTGAAATAATAAACCGTATCCGGAATAAGTCCTATTATAGTAGATTTATGGTGACATTCGAACATAGTATTCAAAACAGTAGTAGAGTCCATAAATGTAGATAGCCCGTATTTTACTTTCCCGGTGGCTCTTTCATCTGTATCCCATGTTATGTTTTTCGTCCCGTAAGAAGTAATGGGAGAATGTTTAATAAGAGTTATAACAGGTTTCGTAGTATCGGCACCGGGGTCTTGAAAAGATAAAATATGCTTAATCATGATAGAACGGATAGAGTCCAGATTTTGCGTATTTAGGTTCAATGATTTTAGGCTATCAACCCAATTCCCGGCCGCAGTAGTATCCTTATTGTTGTGCGTTGCATTATTCATCGCATCAAAAAGAGTAGTTAAATATCTTATATCGTCTACGGCTTCCCGCCATCCTTCCCACTGGATAGTTCCGACAATTCCATTCATTGTGGGGTATGTGAGATTATGATCGCGACATAGATAGTCGAAATCGTTCCATATGTTGCCAAAATTCCAGTGATAAGCAAAATCCATTGCGCCGTCATAATCTTTTTGCCATAAGAGAAGTCCATAGTTCCGACGGTATGTTTCAGGTTTTTCTTCGCCGCATTGAGGGTTAGCGTAGGAAAATATTTTGTGCCCATAGCTATGGTATTTAGCGGCTAGCACAGGGAGGGGATAATTAATTGCGACTGCTAAATCCAAAACATCGGCTATTGCATCTGCGTGGTCATTGAATTGTGCATCGAATACTTTTCCTCCGACCTCATGAACAGCTTCTATTTGAGCTCTTTGCCATGGAGTGTCAAGGTATTGTTCGTCAGGCGCAGAAATATAAAGCTCGGTAACTCCATAGGGTGTTGCTAAGTTTTTTAAGTTTGTTACGGCGTCTTTTAAGGAATCAAGGCTGTCTCCGTAAGTATCCGTTTGTAAGCCAAGATAATAAAGGGTCTGGGTGTCGATGCCTATTTCATTTCTTATTCTCAGAACGGTTCTTAAAGACTCCTGGTAAAATAAGTTTGGATTGGTTATCCCGTGATTAAAAAGGTCTTTTAGTTCTGCCCTGAGTTGCTCTTCATTTTTAGCGTTTCTTGATAGTGTCCCGTAATCTGCAAGATAACTTCCATAATAGATACTGTATGTTAAGCAAGGGTTAGAGAGTTTTATCGGCAAAACTTCTACTTTTAGTTGGATTTCTTCCAGAGTGTCGGTATTGGTTTTTAATATGATTTTACCTGTGTAAATTCCGGGAGTGGCATTATCAGGGACTTTTAAGGTAATCCAAAATTGCTTATTTGTACCACCGTCAATGCTAACAGGCAAAAGGACAGGACTGTCTTTTACCGGGAAACTATCAATAAGAGGTTCATCCGGAATTCCTGATGTGTTAGCCGTATCGCTTATGAAAGCATATTGTCCGGAAGTTAATTTTAGATAATTGTTTCCGTTGGTTACTTTAACAAGACTGTCATCTTTTAATAAAAGTTCAGGGGTAAGGAGTTTATGAGTTATATCCCATATTTCTACGCCGGCCTGGTACCAGCATTTGACTACGCTGATGTCTATGTTATTTGAAGGGATGGAGTCATTTGTCCCTATGAGAGTGGATGTTTTTATTTCCAGAAAAGGAATAGTTTGTTGAGTCTGAACGACAAAGCTTGCTGGTTCGTATTCGCCCGGGGAAGCACTAATAGAGATTGCCTTGGAAATATAATCAGCGGATATAAAAGAATTGGGTAATATTTTTGTATCTGTTATGGGAGGGACGACATAAACAGTAACTCCAGTTATTGCATTTGCTTTTTGGATAGCGAATATGAGGAATAAGATAAAGAAAATTTTATTCATATGTTAATATAACTATATGGGTACAATAAATAATAATAAGTGTTTTGGCAAACTTTTTTTAATATAATCACATAAAGATGAATTGCTTGTCTATCAGCCTTTTTGGAGAATGCCTGTCTCATTTTTGTCTGTAGGGACGCCCCGTCGGGTCGCCCCTACAATATAAGGGAATAATATTTTTCTAATTTTGTTAAAAGTTTTTACCGAAAATTTAAACTAGCACATTTAGAAGAACGCAATCTTGTGAAACCTTTATTTTTGCTATTTAATTTTTGATATTAATTTGTAGAGGTTATCTTACCAATATTAGTTTTTTACAAATGTCTTTTGTCAGGGTAGGAGTAGAGAGTTTTGCGAAGTAAATACCGGGAGGAATATTTTCAGCGGAAAAGTTTACAGAATAATTTCCGGGGTGTTTATTTTCATTTACAAGTGTTTTTACAATTCTGCCGGAAATATCGCAAATTGTTAGTCGTGTATTCCCGCTTGAGCTGGATGTTTTATATTTGGGGAGAGAGTAACGAATAATTGTTGAACTAATAAAAGGATTTTTAGATATTTCTAGTTTTGCATTTTGAGTTTTGAGTTTTGAGTTTTCTTCTATACTATGGGGGACCGTATCAAGGGTAGGGAATCCAAGGACAAATATTTTACCTTTTGCGATATCACTTCCCACAATTTCAATCATAGAATCACAATCTACGTCTCCGATGGCGAGCGGGCAATCCTGGTCACCGTCCGGATATCCCCAGTTCCATTGTTCACTGCCATCAGGATTCCACGCATAACAAAGTCCATTATGTACCGATGTCATTATCTCGAGGTCACCATCGTTATCTATATCTGCAATTGCGGGGGAACTTGCAACCGGGTAAC
>JAQTXJ010000126.1 GCA_028688815.1 bacterium
CAGAATTCACCCAACCCGGTACTCAATAAAGCTACAATATCCTATACATTACCGTCAGAGACAAAAGTAAAACTTGAAATCTATGATGCTACGGGAAGAATTGTTAAGACACTTGCAAACGAAGTTCAAATGTCCGGGAACAAAGTAATGGAATGGAATAAAAGAAATACATCTGGAGAAGTCGTAAGTTCGGGAATCTATTTTTATAGACTTACAACAGACAGCAAAACCATTACGAAAACGATGATTGTTTTATAATACCAACTTGCTAAAAATTTGTTTATTTAGCTTAGTTGGAATTATACCAATAAGCTCATATAATTCTGTCCTAGGCGAATTTTCTTTCGCCTATTAATAGCGGTTTGGTATAGAAATCAGAAATAACATCAAAAAAAAGACCTTGTTATTAATTCAACAAGGTCTTTTTTTATTATGGGTTGAACCATTTTTTGGCGGAGGTGTGTAGGAATCGAACCTACCTACCTGACGCAGTCAGGAAAGCTGGATTTGAAGTCCAGTAGAGACACCAGCCCCTATCCACCTCCACACAATACTTTTACATCGTCTGTTGATTTTGTAAAGTTATTTTTCTTATTCCCCTAATTTCCCCTCGGGAATAACAAATTTTGAAAAAACATTGACTTTTCTTATCACTATTTTACAATATAAATAAATATATGAACGAAAAATTACATCGTCCGTTAACTCTACAAGAACTACAAAAACTTAGACGCCCGGTACGGAACGTCAATATTGAACACAAAGAAAAGCTTAAACGTCTTGAAAAATTTGCCATCTGGATTACTAATCGTGTCGGGACAATGGGATTTTTCCTTATTATCTTCTGCTGGACAGTGATTTGGCTAAGCTGGAATACCATCGGGCCAAAAGAGCTACGGTTTGACCCTTTCCCGGCTTTTGTTTTATGGCTTTTTATTTCCAATATGATTCAGATTTTTCTGATGCCTTTAATTATGGTAGGACAAAATCTTCAAAGCCGTCACGCCGACAAAAGAGCTGAAGCAGATTTTGAAGTAAATACTAAAGCGGAAAGAGAAATAGAAACCATCCTTATGCATCTGGAAAACCAAAACGAACTTATTCTAAAAATATTAGACGATTTGGAAAAAGAAAAAAAGAAGTAAATTTATTACGTCTTTTTTTTATCATTCCTGAATGGAGAGAAAGCATCTTTCGTTGAAAAGTGTGATAAATGTTTCTTTACTTTTTCCCATCCTATGTTTGGGTGTTTTATTAACCCAACCAAAAGAAAGCCAAGAGAAACGAAAAAGTAAATATCGGTTAAGTTAGTTGTTAGAAGATTGAATAATCTTACCCAATCTATTATATACCCTCGCATAAGCATTTCTAATATGTCCCCAAGATGTGCAGCCATAAAGAAAGCAAAAAACGCCTTCAGAATATTAGTTAGATACGGGAAAAGTTTGACATAATAAGCAAAGGCAATAAACAGAAGAATACTCAGGATAGAGAGCTTAAAAGGATAAACAAATCTCCAACCGCTGCACAAACCAAAGTTTAATCCATAGTTTGTCCGATAACTCAATCCTATTATACCTTTTAATAACCAAAAAGTCTCATTAGGAGTTAAATTAGTTTGAACAAGTGCCTTGGTAATTCGATCAAGTATTAAAAGAATTATTATTAAAACAATAACGAGAAAATGTTTTTTGATGTAGTTCATATTTTTTTGTCAGACAAGTCACCGCTCCGCCTCAGGCGGACGGGATGTCCCAAATGTCTGACCTACCACAGACAAGAGAATAGACAAGGTTCTCTGTTAACCAACTCTTATGTTTGATTTTTGAATTCTTATATGTTGATTTTAACATTTTATGTTATAAAATGCCTACCCTGATTTTTCATAATGCCTTGCAAAGTGCGAATAATTTTAAAAGGCAAACATATTGGACTACGTATTTCCTGATAACTATGAATTAAAACACCCTTCCATAAAAAACCTTTCTTTAACTCTGTAATGTTTTCAAAAGGTATAAAGGCTTTTCCTACGCCAAACATTGAAATTCCTAATCCTGAATTATATATAAGAATTGATACTGTCCCATTAAACCACCTCCCTATCCTACAATTTGAAGATGCCCACCTGTATAAAGGTTTTTCTTCAGGCAAAGGAGTTCTTTCGTAACGACCGAATATACTAAAATTTAAAGGAAATGCTGAAAGGTTCTCAAGCATACACATAGCCGAAATATAGAAAGCATTTATAATAACCACGATGATCATCGCATTTTTACTAAATATATTTATATCCCTAAACCATGCCGAGACTACTATCACAACTCCTATAATTACAGCTATACAATAAAACCGAAAAAACAGGTATAACTTATTCGGCTTGAGTTTATAATCTTTAACCATTTGTCAAAGATTATAACGGAAAGAAAGAAAAGTCAAATTGTAAATGGAGAATATCAACAACTTCAGGCAAGCGGGAATTCCGCAAAGGCGGACTTGATGAATCAAGTCCCTACAAAGAGATGCAAAATAAGATTCTATCAATACAATACTCTTACGTCGCCAGTTCGTTTTGTGAATTTGATTTCGTCCAAATATTCCGCCAGAGCGACGGTATGTTTCCGCGAAAGACCAAAAAGTTTTTTTATGTCGCCAATAACCATTGACTTGTTTGTTTCTATATGATTTTTTAGAACCTGTTTCCACCCTTCAAAAATATCCGTATGAATAAAAAATTCGTTTTTTACGTTTACTACCTTCTTTTCCTGCAATAATATATTTATTGTTTCCCTTTCAAATTCTGCCAAAGAACAAGGTCCCGAGCGTGAGAGTTGTTCCACTCTTTCCAGTTCTTTTAATTGAGTTTCGCTCAACGTTTGCTTCCATGTTTTAAGCCTTAGTTTATCTTTTACGATTTCAATTTCAGGTAATTCATAAACAAGCGCATCAAAGAATTCCGTTTCCAAATGTAATTTTTTTCTCAATTCGTCTTTTAAGATACCCAGTTTTATAGCAGCGCTTGACTTGTAAAAACTTTCTAGCTCTTGCAGGATGTCATTTTTAATTTTCGCAAAAGTCGATTCGTCAATTAAATATTTTGAAATTAGTTTGACTTCTCCCGAGTTTAACATTGTCTGTAATGTTTTATCAAACTCGTTATTCGGGGAAAACAAAGTTTTTTTCAGGTCTTCTGTTTTCCAGTTTTTGTTTTTTATTTCTTCCAGTATTATTTCTTTCATATTATGGTTTTCCCTGATTTCCAGCAGTTTTACGACGTCACTGTCTTTTCTTTTATGCCTAACCGGAACAGGATTTAAAACCATTCCCCCGCCTATCAAGTATTCGGGAGAATAATTTCTTATTATAACTTTATTTTTAAACCAGGTTACGGTTTCTCTTTCCAATAATATCTGGCAATATTTACCATCCCCGAGCAAAGCCACTCTCCCCAGAATTTCATCCGTTAATAGATGAACTTTCACCCGCATCCATTCTTTTAAGACTATTTTTGACTTTGGTTGTATTTTTACATCAATTATTTTCGTAGGCAGGAAAGCGTTCTCGTACGATATTATATCTCCTATGTTAATGTCTTCCGTTTTTATGTTGGCGGGGTTTAATCCTACTCTATGACCTGTATCCACTTCATTTTTCAAATCATTATGAACCTGTATTTGTTTGACTTTTGAAACTAAGTTTCGCGGGTAGATAGAAATTTTATCCCCAAGTTTTAATGTTCCGTTAATCAAAGTTCCGGTAGCAACCGCACCTACACCCTTAAGTGAAAATATCCGGTCAACGGGCAAAACAGGAATTCCGGTAGTGTCTTTTGGAGGCATAGCAGAGACAGTTTTATCCAGTAATTGTTTTAGTTCTTCTAACCCTTGCCCTGTTTTAGAAGAAACTTTAATGATTTCGCTATTTTCGTAAGGAGTATTTTCAAATAATGTCTGAACTTCAAACATAGTTTCTTCTATTCTGGTTTCGCTTGTTATGTCGACTTTAGTTAAGACAACTATTATTTTTTTAATTTCCGCAATATTCAGTATCTGAAAATGTTCTTCGGTTTGGGGCATAACACCTTCATCCGCAGACACAACAAGTAAAGCGACATCTATTCCATAGACGCCGGTAATCATATTTTTAAGGAATTTTTCGTGTCCCGGGACGTCAACGATTCCAACCCTGCCCGAGATTGGCAAGTCCAGGAAAGCAAATCCCAGAACAATAGTCATCCCCCTGTCTTTTTCTTCGGGGAGCCTATCGGTGTCGATACCGGTAAGCGCTTTTATAAGTTCTGTCTTGCCATGGTCAACGTGCCCTGCAGTTCCGATAACTAAAGCCATTTTTTTGTTTCCCTGAGAATTAAACTAATATCTTCTTCAAAGATTGTTCTCAAGTCCAGCCAGACTTTATTATCCGTTATTCTTGAAATAATAGAAGGTTCGCATTTTCTTAAATTTTTACTTATAGAGTTAGAGGATTCTTTTGTTGAAGTTATAGTTATGGCAATGCTTGGAATTTTCACTCCGGGATAAGCGCCTCCGCCTATTTCGGATTCGGAATTTTCTATTTTAAGTTGATATTTTTTATCCAGCGTTTTTAATAATCCGTTATACAATTTTTTTGCGCGTAACTTCAAGGAACTTACCGGCTCTTTAATCATAGACAGGATAGGGATTTTAGAAACAGGGTCTTCATCATACAAATAAATTCTTAGAATAGATTCCAGACAAGATAGGGTAAGTTTTCCCACTCTTAATGCTCTAAACAACG
>JAQTXJ010000046.1 GCA_028688815.1 bacterium
AAATGATTCTTTCATAGTATTTATGTCGCTCTGGCTGTTATGCCCTTTTACTGCATAAACGTTGCCAAGATTATTATGCGCCTCTGCAGAAAAAGAATCTACTAATAATACCTTTTCGTATTCTTTTATAGCTTCGTCAAATAACCTTTTGTCTTGATAGAAACCGGCAAGATGAGTGCGCGCTTTTACATAATTTGAATCTAACTTTAACGCTTCTTTGTATTCCATTATTGTTTCTTCTATTAACCCCTGTGCTTTATAAACATCACCAAGATTAATATGCGCCTCTATAAGTTCGGGATTTGTTTTTGTCGTATCGTTGTACCCTTTTAGTGCTACCGCCCCCATATTTTTAGGAATAGTATACATACCCGAACTACTCTGCACTTTTTTGTATTCTTTTATTGCTTCGCCAGGCATTCCCTTGCTTACATATATATTCCCTAAATTATTATGCACGTTCGGATAATCAGGCTCTAATTTTAACACTTCATTGAATTCTTTTATTGCTTCATCTAATATTCCTTTTTTCATATATATAACCCCAAGATTATTATGGATTTCTGGCAAGTCCGGATCTAATCTTAAAGCTTCATTGAATTCTTTTATCGCTTTATCTAACATCCCTTTGCTTTCATACATAACTCCAAGATTGCCGTATACTTCCGTATAATCGGGATCCAATAGAAGTGCTTTCCTGTATTCTTTTATTGCCTCATCAAATAAACCTTTTGCTGCACAGTAAGCGCCAAGACTGTTATGTACTTGTGGAAAATAAGGATTTAGTCTCAATGCTTCCCTGTATTCCTTTAGTGCTTCATCTAACATCCCTTTGCTTGCATATATATTCCCAAGATTATTGTATACGTCAGGAGAATTAGGTAGTGTTTTTAGTACCTCTTTGTACTCTTTTATTGCTTCGTCCAACATTCCTTTGCTGGCATAAGCATTGCCAAGATTATTATGTGCTACGGTGTTATCAGGATAATATTTCAACATATTCCGACATATCGTAAATTCATTTTTCCAGACCCTGTTTTGTTTTATCGTAAGTCCTGCGTACATAATAATTACTGCCGAAAAAACCGATATTATAATATATTTAAGTTTTGATAATGATGGCATCTCAAGCAATTTTACGATGCCTGTAGCCAGAATCATAAAAAATCCAACGGATGGAAAATACATCCAATGCTCAAGCATACTTCTTGTTAATGATAATAAGATGTTCGAAGTGGGAATAAAAAATATAAGAAACCAAAATGCGCCGAAGAAAATAATCTTGAAATTCTTGTATGCATAAATTACTCCTGTTCCGATAATTAGTAATAAAACAATAGACACTAAAACGTCAGGATTGAGAATGGAAGTAGCCGCCGGTATTGTTCTATCCATATATAAATTAAATGGAAGGATAAGCAATTTAAAATATAAAACAATGCTCTTGAAAGTTGTAAGTATCCTCAAATATAAATCAGTTCCGCTTTCGGTAAAACTTCCCAAATTTCGGGCATGAAACCTAAACCATATATAAGCTAGGCTAATTATGAAAAAAGGTGAGTAACGATATAGTATTTTTTCTTTTTGTTTTGGAGCGTCTGTTTGTCCCAATGAATAATCATATAATATAAGTATAAATGGGAACATTACTGCCATTTCTTTGGATAATAGCGCTAATATGAAAGATAGAATTGCGCCTATATAATAATATATTTTCTTTGTTGATAATACTTGTTTGTATTTAATATACAGCATAAGCGCCAATAATAGGAAACTGCTTGCCATCGGGTCTGTTCTGGTCGAAATAAACGTTATTGCTTCCGTATGTATCGGATTGACTACAAACAGTAAACCCGTAATGAATGCGGTTTTCAGGTTGCCGGAAATTAAATTGACGAAAAAATATACCAGTATTGCAGTTAACAAATGCCATAATAAATTTCCGAGATGGTACCCGAATACGTTAAGTCGCCATAAAGAGTAGTCAAACATATAAGATACAACCTGGAGGGGACGATAATAAAAAAGAGCAGTTTTTCTTGAAGAGTCTGGCTTAAACTTAAATAAGTCTTTAAATAAGTTTTTTTCAACACAGGCTACATCCATATTAAAGACTTTAAATAAGTTGTTCCATTTCTTTATGTATATATTGCGCGCTACTAAAATAGTATCATCGTAAACGAATTCATTCTTGAAAGAATTGGCATATATAATAGCGCCGAGAACGATTATAAGAGAGATAGGAATAAAATGCTTTTTTTGCACAATGCTTTTCAGTTTTTCCATTACCCTGCTTTTCATTCTGTAAATATCTTAATTAAATAATTTCCTAAGTCAAGTCAATTTTGTCCCCTGCCAGCCCTTTGTCATTCGCGCGAAAGCGGGAATCCATCTTATCTAATCTTTCTTTCCCCTCTCTGTAGTTAAGCATAATCTACGGTGATAAATTCGGGACTAATTTTTCTTTCGTGTCTTTATCCGTGTAAATCCCTGTTTGGAGTTTACCCCGCTGTGGCGGGGTGGCTGAATTCCCTGTATTTTGTTATCTGTTTTTATTTGTGGTTAAAAATTTTTCTGTTGTCTGCGTCAATCCCTATCTGTTGATCCTAGTTATATCTGTTTTTTCTTTTCGTGTCTGTTAACCCTTCTGTTAATCCTGTTTATCTGCGTCCAAAAATTTTGTTTTCTGTTCTTATTTTTCCTTTTCGTGCTTTAGTGGTAGAAAGCCCTTGGAGCTTTAGCCCTTAGGGATTTCTATCCAGCTCTGCTGGGCTAAATTTCTTTTTTCGTGATTTCTTAGTTTTTCGTAGTGGAGTTTATCCCGCCCTGGCGGGGTGGTAATCTTTCCCTCTGTGTTCTCTGCGGTTTTTCTTTTCGTGCTTTAGTGGTAGAAAGCCCTTGGAGCTTTAGCCCTTAGGGATTTCTATCCAGCTCTGCTGGGCTAATTTTTTTTCTGTTATTTTGTATATTTGATTTTTAATATTTTTAGAAACCCTTTGGCTTTAGCCATTAGTCCCGCCTTGGCGGGATTATCCAGCTTTGCTGGGAATATTTAATTTTGCTGTTCTACTTCATTCTTATCAACTTATACGTCACCTGCCCTTCTGTTTTTAATCGACAAAAATACTCCCCGCTGCTCAATAATTCGTTTTTACTGTTTTTCCCATCCCAGTAAACAATATGATTTCCAGGTTTCTGTCTTTCGTTTACAAGCGCTTTTACTACCTGCCCTGCGGAGTTATAGATTGTAATGTTTACATAAGTATCTGTTGAACTTCCCGGTACGGAATAATCAATCGTTACTATTCCATTGCTCGGGTTAAGACTTCCAAGTTTTAACGAAATCGGAAAATTCGTCTCAAGTCTTGCAACTGCAGATACCGGCGTATGCCATACAGTGTTCCCTGCATTATCTACGTCACCAAGTTTATACCAGTAAGCAAGTCCCGGCGTTACTGTAGAATCGGTATATGTATAACTGTTCGGTCCTTTTCCTTTTGCGTTTAACTCGACAATCTTCGTATAACCGCTTTCCCGGCTTGTAGACCTTTGAAGTATCCATTTGCAATTATCTTTTTCCACTTCGGTAAACCAGTTTAGATTTATACGCCCAATTTCCGGGTTAGCCGTCATCCCTGTAAATTCAACTGCAAATGATTGGGTTGATTTTCCAAATACTAAATTTGCATAATATGGCCACGGTCCATCAGTATCACCCGTTTGAACGGCAGTAGTAGTCATTGAAGCGCTTGTTCCGAAATCCGCATCCGGATGAGTGTGAGTTTCGGAAACATTTCCCTTGATTGCAGTAACGTCTGCACCGCTTGCTGTAACCGAATTGCTGTTAGCCAGATTGTCAGTAACGGCGGCAACTGAAATGTTCCTGCTCCCGGCCACACAAGCTGCATATCCTATTTGGTGTGTATGAGTTCCCCCGCCGCCTGTAGTTCCATAAGTAGAGGAAGGCTTAAATGTTCTTAAATAAAGTGCCCCTGTCGAAGAGTTGGATATGGTAGTCCAGTTGCTTGAGGCAATAGTATTATCAAACATTGCAATCATATTTTTAGGGATATAGTCCCCGCCGACTTTGGTTAACTTAAATATACGAACCGTTATATAGTTTGGTTCCGCGGCAACACCGGCAGTATCCGTTGAATAAGTCCCGGGTGTAATAGTATGAGTATGGTTTTTTAAAATATAATTACCGGAAGTGGCTGAAGCTGCTGTTCCCGCACTCAGAAAATTTCCACTAGAGATATTATGATTGTGAGTTAAATTTCCTCCTGTTGTCCCGACTTGAGTTAATGTATCTCCTCTTACAAATTTGCCGTCTTCATAAGCGACTTGTTCTGTCCAACTTCCTGCCGGGTCAGGTCCGCTTGCATCAAATAATGCAATGACTCCCTCGGGAAGATACGGTTCCTCGCCTCCGGCTATTGGCGTAATAAACGCAAAATTTCGGTAAGGCGGTTCCGGATATGATGTGCTTGAGGATGTTAAGTTTACTCCCGGTGTCCCTGCCGGATGAGTATGTGTAGATAAATTGTAATATCTTCCGCCGACTGATTTGGCAACCTGAGTCGAAAATGTCCCTGTCGCAGCTCCAAGTGCCGGTACGGTAAAAGTATGAAGATGCCCACCTCCTGAACCTCCGGTTACATTACACCCTCTTATGAATTTTTGATAGTAAGTCCCTGTCCCGGGACCGGAACAGTTTTTCCAGTTGGCAGGAGCGCTTGCCCCATCCCATAATAAAATTATATTTGTAGCATTAAGATTCCCTAATCCTGCTGTAAACAAAATAAATATAAACAAATACTTCATTCTCTTTTCTCTCATTTTTCTCCCCCATAAATATTTTTTATTCATAATTAATTACTATCCTCTTAAGCGATTCTATTATATATATGCTTCTTTTTCCCTTATTTGTCAAGTTCTTTCTCCCCCTGTCCCTTAGATTCACTTTGTCATTCTGATCTCGCCTACTTGTTCGCCTTTTGTTTGACGAAAGGCGCAGAACTTGTCTGCAGGCTTGCCTAACGATATTTTTGGCAGGTCTGTTTGGAGGAGAATCTCTTTGTTCTTATTTTTAACCATATAAACTGGCTACACTTTTTTCTCTGCGAACTCTGCGGTTACTTAGAGTTTACGACGTAGGTGCATTACTCTAAGTTATCCAGCTCTGCTGGGTTAAATTTATTTTTCGTGGTTTCTTAGTGTTTTCGTACTTTCGTGGTGAATTCTTTTCCGTTTGCAGTTCTTTTTTTCTATGGTTTCTCTTGTTATATTCGTGTTTATCCGCGTTAATCTGCGGTTGAAATTATCTTCCGCTCTCTGTTTTGTTATCTGTTTTTCGTGCGTTAGTGTTTTAGTGGTAAATATTCTCTTTGGTTCTAATTATTGCTTGATTCCCATCTTTAACAGATTTTGCTTGGCTGTCTCGGAGTTGGGGTTTATCTTCAATGCCTCGTTATACTCCTCTATCGCTTTATTTAACAAACCTTTCTTCCCATAGGCATATCCTAAATTATTGTGCGCATCCACATACTTAGGATTCAAGCTTATCGCTGTGATGAATTCATTTATGGCGTTATCTAATGATCCTTTCTCCAGGTAAATGGCTCCCAAATTATTATGCGCCTCCGGATAATTAGGTTTTATCCGCAATGCTTCCCGATATTCCTTCTCCGCTTCGTCAAACAACTTTTTTACATAATAAGCATTCCCAAGATTACTGTGCACATCAGGAAAATCGGGTTTCAGTCGTATTATCTCCTGGTATTCTTTTAATGCCTCGTCCAGCATTCCTTTCTTACCGTAAATATTCCCGATGCTGTTATGTATGTTTACGCTGTCAGGCGCTAACCGGAGTACTTCTTTATATTCAGTCATTGCATTATCCAATAAGCCTTTTGCCTCATAAGCATTGCCAAGTTTAGTATGAATTTCTATTATACCGGTGGGGCTTAAACCCAATGCCGTCGTGTATTCTTTTATGGCGTCATCTACTAACCCTTTCTTAAGATAGGCATTTCCAAGGTTAACATGTGCATCTACGTTCTTTGAATTTAATTTTAATAGTTTTGAATTTTCGATTATAACGTTGTCAAATTCGCCTTTCTCTGTGTAAGCGCACGCAAGATTATTTATTATTGTTATGTCATCGGGATTTAGTTTTAACGCTTTCTTGTACTCTTTTATGGCATCATCCAATAACTTTTTTTTCGCATAATAAGTCCCGAGATTATTATGGGTTTCTACGGAATTCGGTGCTAATCTCAGTGCTTCCTTGTATTCTTTTAATGCTTCATCCGATAATCCCTTGGCGTCATACGCAAGTCCAAGATTGTTATGCGCCTCAGGAAAATCCGGTTGTAACCTCAATGCCTCTTTGCTTTCCGCTATGGCAGCATCAAGCGAATCTTTTGCCGTATATATTCTTCCAAGGCTGTTGTGCACTCCTGCATTATTAGGCGTTATCTTTAATATTTCCCCGTACTCTTTTATGGCATCATCCAGCAATCCCTTTCGCCAGTAGTAACTCCCAAGATTATAGTGCGCCTCGACATTGTCGGGGCGATATTTTAACATATTCTTACATAATGTAGCTTCATCTTTCCAGATGGTATTTTGTCTTATGGTTAACCCGCTGTAAAGCCCTAAAAGTACAATAAATACTGCGTTTGAAATAAAAGAAGGACATACTTCCTGTGGTAATTCCAGAATTTTTGCAATCCCGAACCCGAGAATTATAAAGATACCTATGGATGGCACATATGCCCAATGTTCAAGCATCCCTCTCGGCAACTGCGTTACTACGTTTAATGTCGGGAAGAGAAATACTAAAAACCATACGATGCTTAAAAATAAAGTTTTATTGTATTTATATGCCTTTACTGCCAATATCCCAATAATTATAAGTAAGACAATGGAAACTAAAACCGGAAAATTAAAAATGGAAGTTGCCGCTGATATAGTTCGATCCATATATAAATCGAATGGTAGGAAAAGTAACTTAATATAAAGAATAACACTCTTGCAGGCTGTAAGAATTCTTAGATATAGATTAAGCCCGCTTTTCAGAGACCATGGACCGAAATTCAGGATAGAAAATCTTAATGCTGCATAGATAATATCAATTATGATGAAAACCAAAGACCTTTTTAACAGATTAATTATAAACTTTATGTTTTTCTCTTGCTTGCTGAATAACCAATCATAGAGGATTAATATAAAAGGGAGTATTACTCCTGTTTCCTTTGATAGAATGGCTAATATAAAAGATATTACCGAACCTGCATAATAATAATTTCGTTTTGGTAAAGGGAATTTTCTATACTGGATGAACAGAATAAATGAAAGTAATAAAAAACTGCTTACCATAAGGTCGGTTCTGCCTGCAATAAAAGCTACCGCTTCCGTATTAATGGGATGCGCTACAAAAAGTAGCCCCGCAATTAATGAGACTTTTAAGTCCTTAAATAAAAGATTGACCAGGAAATAAAGTAATATTGCTGCCAGCAAATGCCATAACAGACTTGTCAGGTGATATCCCAAAACGTTAAGTCGCCAGAATGAATAATCAAACATATTGGATAAAGCTTGTAATGGTCTGTAATAATACGCAACGTTTCTACCCTGTTGGGGAAGGTCTTTAGCGCAGAATATATCCATATTAAAAAGTTTGGGAAGATTTTCCCACTTTTTAATGTAAATATTGTTTGTAATAAAAATGGCATCGTCATAAACAAAATCGTTGTTTAGGGAGTTTGCATATATAAAGATGCCAAGCCCCGCGATAAGAAGAATAGGAATAAAATGTTTTTTAAATTTCATTAAAAAATTCCCTGTCTATAACTAAATTAGAGCCATTATCCTGATACGCTTTTGTTTGTCAATAAAATTTTACAGAAAAAGCTTTGCAGGAAAAATTAATTCCGGAGTTTACTCATTTTTTATCCTTTTATCTCTAAACTATCAGAATATTGTGTAGATGGGAGCACGTGCTCCCATTTCTTATTCCCTTTGTAAGGAATGGTTTTAAACCATTCCTAATCTTTAATTTTTGCGTTTTTCCGTTCTTTAATCTTTGCTCTGCTCCGTTCTGTGGCTAAATTTATTTTTTGTGCTCTGTTTTTAGTGTTTTAGTGCCTTTGTGGCAAATCTTTTCTTATCTGTATTGTTTTTTTCTGATCTGTCTGTTCTCTTTTTTTTCTCAGTTTTAAACTTTACATCCTTGACATTGGGAACACTTTAATGTAACTTGTTTATAAAGATGAGAAAAAGAATATTTGACTTTAGCTTGACTGCAAACAAACGTGTCCAGATAGTTCTTGTTGCTATTCTTCTGTTTTCTATTTTCCTCCAGACAGTTTTAAGTATGAAAAACAACTCTGCAACTTATGATGAAGTCGCCCATTTGCCGATAGGATACTCGTATTTAAAAACAGGTGACTTTCGTATGAACGTAAATATGGGACATCCTCCTCTGATAGAAGAATTGTGCGCTTTACCTTTGCTTTTCTTAAATTTGGATTTCCCGGTAAATCGTGAAGCCTGGAATGCAAGTGATGTGTGGAGTTATGGACTCTCATTCCTTTATAATAATAAAATAGATGCGGATACAATTCTTTTTATAGGAAGAATTCCCGTAGTTATGCTTTCCTGTATACTTGGATTACTTTTGTTTTTATGGACTAAACAGCTTTTTGGCCCCGGGGCAGGATTATTTGCTTTGTTCCTTTATGCTCTTTCCCCGAATATTATTACCCATTCTTCCCTTATTACTACGGATTTGGGCGCAACACTGTTTATATTCCTTGCTGTATATACCTTCTGGAGGTTCCTGAAAAAACCCGGCTGGCTCAATGCTGTTTTCTGGGGCTCCAGCACAGGATTAGCTATGGTTGCTAAATTTTCCGGTATTCTTCTTTTTCCAATATATATCGCTATCGTAGTAATATTTTATCTAAAAGAAAGAAACCTGAAAGGTATCTTCCGCCCACTCCTTTTAGCTGTCGGGATTGGTCTTTTTGTTATGGCGGCAGTTTATAAGTTTACTTCTATAGGTTCATATTTTTATGGGTATAAAGAAATGTTGCATACTATTAGTGGCGGGGCATCATTTCTTATGGGGAAATACAGTAATACCGGATGGCGACATTATTTTCTTATCGCTTTTCTCCTGAAAACACCAATACCGTCTTTGTTGTTTATTTTCTGCGGCTTATGGTTGTGTCGAAAACATAAAGATATATACTTTATCTATATTCCCATAATTTTCTTCTTTTTATTTTCTTCATTCAGTAACAAACAACTTGGCTTAAGATATATGCTTCCTATATATCCTTTCTTATTCCTTTGCGCAGGCAACGTTATAAATTTTGTTTTCAAACAATGTAAGTTAACTATCTGCCGACAGGTAGGATTAGTTGCTTTTTTTATTCTTTGTGGCTGGGGTGTGTTTTCTCAGGTAAAAATTTCCCCCCATTACTTAGCATATTTTAATGAATTTATTGGCGGACCTGATAATGGATGGAAATATCTGAGTGATTGTAACATTGACTGGGGACAGGACTTAAAGAGGCTGGGGACTTTTCTTAAAGAAGAAGATGTAAGCGATGTCATACTTTGTTATTTTGGGACTCCTCCTCCGGGGTATTATATTCCAAGGTTTCAGAGTTTCATAAGCATCCCTCTTATTGATTACAGGGGAGCAACTGTTAACTCCTTAACTCCAAAAAAAGAATATTTAGCCGTAAGCGTCACTCAATTGACGGGCGTTTATTTTATGGACCATAATGTTCTGGACTGGCTCCGGAAATATAAACCCGTAAAAAAAATAGGCTACAGCATATTTGTATACGACATAACAGACAACGTTTGGGCACATCTACAACTTGGACAAATTTATGAAAGATACGGGGAACAAGTCCTTGCTCAAAGAGAATATTCCCGTGCCCAAATTATATACAATAACATAAAATAATTCCTTTCTTTGCTTTTCCTCTCTGTTCTCTATGGGGAAACTCTTTTATTTATTTGTTAATTCTAAATTTTATTTATTATTTTTTCTCTGCGTTCTCAGCGTCTTTTTGTTCTGTGCAATCTTGTTCCGTGATTTTGTGCCTTTGTGGCAGAGAATAAATTGAAAACTTGACAAAAATTTTTAACAAAATAATATTCTAAAAATGCTAAAATCAAAGGTGGTAATATTATGTGGCGGTAGAGGAACAAGACTTAAAGAGGAGACAGAAACTTCTCCTAAACCTTTAGTGGAGATTGGTGGAAAACCAATCTTATGGCATATAATGAAAACTTATGCGTACTATGGATTTAATGAGTTTATATTGTGTTTGGGATATAAAGGTCGGATGATAAAAGAGTATTTTCTTAACTATGAAACAATAAATAGTGATATAACTTTGAATTTAGGTAAAAAGGATATTAAAATACATAATCAAATTCAGGAAAAGGATTGGATAATTACTTTTGCAGAAACAGGCGAAGATTCGCAAACCGGCTCGAGAGTGAAGAAAATAGAAAAATATATTGATGGCGATGTGTTTATGCTGACTTATGGAGATGGTGTGGCAAATATAAACATTAAAAACCTTCTTGAATTTCATAAGTCGCATAAGAAAATAGGTACAATTACCGGCGTGAATCCATTGTCGAGATTTGGCGAACTTGTTATAAAGGGAAAACAAATAGTCGAGTTTAGCGAAAAAACTCAGGTAAGGGAAGGATTTGTCAACGGCGGTTTTTTTGTGTTCAATAGAAAGGTTTTTGACTATCTGAAAGATGGTCCTCTCGAAGATGAACCTCTGGAAAAATTAGCTTTAAATGGAGAATTAATGGTTTATATGCACAAAGGGTTCTGGCAATGTGTAGATACGCAAAGAGAACTCGGGATACTAAATAATTTGTGGAAATCCCCTAATCCACCATGGAAGATTTGGAAATAAAAAGAAAACAACAATGCCCAAAAATCAAAAAAACAAGATGCAAGAGACAAACAATGGCCAATAATCTATTACCGGATAAAAACAAGAAGTTTGATCTTGAAGATAGAACTACTGATTTTGCACGTAAGGTTATTCGTATGTGTAAAGAACTCCCAAGAAACCCAATGAATGACCGTTTAGTAGGTCAAGTTACAGGTTCTTCCGGTTCTATTGGTGCTAATTATCGAGAAGCCAATGATGCTTTAGGTAAAAAAGATTTTATCCATAGCTTGAAGATTGCTCGTCGAGAAGCAAAAGAAACCGACCATTGGCTTATTCTATTGAACGAAGCTAATACAGGAAAAGAAAAAGAATTTCAAGCGCTTATAGAAGAGGCAAAAGAATATAAAAATATATTCTCTTCTATAATTCAAAAAATGGAATAGTTTGATTTTTTTAATTTGGAATTTGGATATTATTTGGTTAGTGTATCTTGATTATTGTCAGTTATTTAGATTAGGAGCGTATTTGATGACCGATAAATTTTGGAAAAATAGAAATGTTTTTGTAACCGGTTGTACTGGGTTGCTCGGCTCTTGGCTTAGCAAAGCTCTGGTTGAAAAAGAAGCTAATGTTGTAGGACTAATCAGAGATTTAGTCCCGAAATCAAACTTAAATTGGTCTGGCTTTAATGATAAAATAAATATTGTCAGGGGAGAAATAGAAGATTATTTTCTTCTGGAACGAGCTATAAACGAATACGAAATCGATACGGTGTTTCATCTGGCAGCGCAAACTATAGTTACAACTGCCAACAGAAACCCGATTTCTACTTTTGAGTCAAATATAAAAGGGACTTGGAATGTTTTAGAAGCTTGCAGGAGAAACCCATTAGTTAAAAGAATAATTGTAGCCTCAAGCGACAAAGCTTATGGAGACCAGAAAAAGTTGCCTTATAGCGAAAACACTTCTCTCGAAGGCAGACATCCTTATGATGTCTCTAAAAGTTGCACGGATTTAGTTTCTCAAGCATATTATCATACATACAATATTCCGGTTTGTATAACTAGATGTGGCAATTTTTATGGTGGAGGAGATTTGAATTTTAATAGAATCGTTCCCGAAACAATCCGTTCCGTGTTTAATAATGAATCTCCGATTATAAGAAGCGATGGAACACTTATCAGAGACTATTTTTATATTGAAGATGCTGTAGAATCATATTTGTTGCTTGCCGAAAAAATGGAAGAGTTGAAAATTCAGGGTGAAGCTTTTAACTTTAGTAATGAAATTCAGATAACCGTTTTAGAATTGGTTAATAAAATCATAAAACTTATGGGAAGCCAATTAACACCCAAAATTTTAAATCAGGCTCCCAATGAAATAAAACATCAATATTTGTCCGCAAAAAAAGCAAAAGATATTTTAAATTGGATACCTAAGTATACTTTGGACGACGGATTGAAAAAGACGATCAAATGGTATAAAGACTTCTTAAACAAAAATTCAAAATAATTTGTTTTCCGCAAAATAGAAAACGAAAATCAGTTAATTACAAGTAAAAGAATGGATACTATTTTTAATAACTTGTTTGTTTTTGAAATGGCTAATAACCATATTGGAAACGTTGAATATGGCTTAAAAATTATTAGAGAAATACATAAGGTCAGTAAAAACTTTTCCGGCAGAGATTTCAATTTTGGATTTAAGCTTCAGTATCGACATTTGGATACGTTTATTCATCCTGATTTTAAAACAAAAACCGATATAAAATATGTCAAACGTTTTCAAGAAACGCGACTTAATGAAAAACAATTAAAGAAACTAAAAGATGAAATTACTAATCTTGGTTTTGTTTCAATTTGCACCCCATTTGACGAAAATTCAGTTGATTTGATAGAAAAACATAAATTTGATATTATTAAAATCGGCAGTTGTTCTTTTACGGATTGGTTTTTATTGGAAAAAATTGCTAAAACAAATAAGCCGATTATTGCTTCAACTGCCGGTTCCTCTCTGGATGAAATTGATAAAGTAGTAAGTTTTTTTAAGCATAGAGGAAAACAACTGGCAATTATGCATTGTGTTGGAGAATATCCCACAAAAGCAGAAAATTTGCAATTAAATCAAATTGATTTATTTATAAAACGATATCCCAATATACCAATTGGTTTCTCAACTCATGAAGAACCTGACAATGTGGATTCCATAAAAATTGCTATAGCTAAAGGGGCGAGCGTATTTGAAAGACACGTTACCGTTGTTACGAAAGAATTTCCCAAAAACGCGTATTCATCAACCCCTGAACAAATTTTAAAATGGCTGAATTCTGCCGACCTGGCTTTTCAAATGTGCGGTATTTGTGGCGAGAGAGCAAAATTTACTAAAAAGGAATTGGCGGATGTTAGACAATTTAAACGTGGCGTTTTTGCCAGTAAGAAAATTTTGAAAGGAGAAAAGATAGATTCATCAAATACGTTTTTTGCATTTCCTAATCAAGATAATCAAGTAGTTGCCAATGATATGTCAAAGTATACAGAATTTAATGCAAAAAAGAATTTTGATGCTAATGAGCCCATAATGTTTGAAAATGTTAAACTAACTGAAACAAGAGAAAAAATTTATTCAATTGTGCAAAGAGTAAAGAAATTATTAAAGAAAGGAAAAGTAGTTGTCCCCGGCCAAACAGATTTGGAAATTTCTCATCCCTACGGAATTGACCGTTTTGATGAATACGGAATTACTATGACTACGGTGGTTAACCGGGAATATTGTAAAAAATTAATTATTATTCTGCCTAATCAAAAACACCCTGAACAATATCATAAAGAAAAAGAAGAAACCTTTGTCGTTATTTATGGGGATATCTTGTTGAGTCTTGACGGAAAAGAAAAAAAATACGGTTCGGGGGAAATTATAACTATAAAACGTAACGTAAAGCATAGTTTTACCACAAAGACAGGTGCCATAATTGAAGAAATCTCATCAACACACTATAAAGATGATTCTTATTATACGGATAAAAAAATATTGAAAAACAAGAATCGTAAAACCTACTTAAGCTATTGGATAGAGTAGTTTTAATTTATAGGTATAAATTAAAAGTGAAGACAATTATATGGGATATTGATGATGTGCTGAATGATTTGATGAAATCCTGGTTTGAAAATATCTGGCTGCCGTCGAATCCGGGATGTCGCTTAAGTTATAAAAACCTAACAAGTAATCCGCCGAATGAATTATTGAACTTGCAAAAAGAAGATTATTTTAAACTGCTGGATGAGTACAGAAATTCTAATAAAGCAAACAATATGAAACCGGATGAAAAAGTGATAAAATGGTTTGAAAAATATGGCGAGAATTTCAGACATATAGCATTAACTGCAAGACCAACTCATACGGTTTCTGCGGTAGCGGAATGGGTTTTGTGCTATTTTGGAAAATGGATTAGAACAATCAGTTTTATACCTTCCGGTCGTCCAAATATATATATGCCAACATATGATAAAGGCAAAGTAGAATATTTAAAATGGTTCGGTAAAGCGGATTTTTTTATTGATGATAAAACCGAAGATATTGAAGGTGCAAAGAAATTAGGAATAAAATCGTATCTGGTCGCTCAACCATGGAATAACGGGAAATTAACTTTGCCTATGATTTTAGACTTGTTGACAAAAAATGAATAAAAAATTAAGCAAACTTTCGGATTTCGTTTTCAATTTTATTGAAAGTATTGGAGTGAAACACGTTTTTATGCTTCCCGGTGGCGGATGTATGCATCTCGTTGATTCTTTGGGTAAAAATCGAAAATTGAAGTTTATTGCCAATTTGCACGAACAAGCCTCTGCCATTGCTGCAGACGCTTACAGTCAATATACAAGTAATATAGGAGTGGTGCTCGTGACGACTGGACCCGGCGGAACTAATGCTATTACCGGGGTTGTTGCTTCGTGGATTGATTCTGTTCCTGTGCTTATTATTTCCGGACAAGTTAAGAGAGCGGATTTACTTGTCGGGAAAGGTGTCCGGCAAATGGGGCCGCAAGAAGTAGATATCGTTTCCTTGATTAAACCGATTACTAAATATGCAGTTACCGTTATGAAACCTGATGAAATAAAATTTCATCTTGAAAAAGCCTTTTATTTAGCAAAAGAAGGACGCCCCGGCCCTGTATGGATTGATATACCTTTAGATGTGCAGGGGGCAATTATTGATGAAAATAAATTAAAAACTTTTGATAAGCCCAAACAGAGTATAGAGGAAAAGGACTTAAACGATAAAATCTATCAACTAATAAAATTAATTAATAAATCTAGCAGACCTATTATATTAGCTGGAAATGGTATTAGATTGACCAATGGTGTTGAAAAATTTAGAGAAATAATTAGCAAAATAAATATCCCCATTCTAACTACATGGAGAGCTTTAGATATTTTACCTGAAGATAACGACTTGTATATTGGTAGACCCGGTTCTATTGGCCAAAGAGGAGCTAATTTCGCTCAACAAAATGCAGATTTAATAATCTGTATCGGTGCCCGCTTGGATGTGGGACAAATAGCTTTTAGTTATAATAACTTCGCCAGGGGAGCTAAAAAAGTTATTGTTGATATTGATAAAAATGAAATAAATAAAATAACGACTAAAATTGATATTGCTTTTAATATGGATGCAGGAATTTTTTTGAATTCTCTTATAAAACAGAGTAATAAAATAAAGATAGATACTTCAAAATGGCTCAAAAGATGTCAAAACTGGAAGAAAAAGTACCCGGTTGTCCTATCTGAATATATGGAACATCCGTCTACCTCAGGCGGAGCGGCGAAAAAAGAAAAAGGATATGTAAATACTTATGCATTAATTGAAATATTATCAAAATTATTAACTAATAACGATGTGATTATTCCGGGAAGTTCGGGGAGTTGCAGTGAAATAACTTTACAGGCTTTTAAAGTAAAAAAAGGTCAAAGAGTTTTTAATTCTCCGGGATTAGGGGCAATGGGATTTGGACTACCTGCAAGTATTGGTGCTTGTATTGCGAGTGGCAAAAAAAGAACTATTTGTTTAATAGGGGATGGGGGACTTCAACATAACATTCAGGAATTGGAATTATTGAAAAGATATCAACTGCCAATAAAATTATTTGTTTTAAATAATAATGCTTATGCATCAATCAGAACTACTCAAAATAGATATTTTAACGGCAATCTGGTAGCTTGCGACCCTTCTAGTGGCTTAACATTGCCGGATACAATAAAAATAGCAAACGCTTATGGATTAAAAACATTTAAAATAAATAATCAGGATAAGATGGAAGAAAAAATTAACACGATGCTCAATTATGATGGACCGGTTATATGTGAAGTTATCGTAAACCCTGATTTCTTAACTCAACCTAAAATATCATCAGAAATTAAGTCGGATGGCAAAATAGTTTCAAAACCTATGGAAGACCTATGGCCATTTTTAAATAGAAAAGAGTTTAAAGCAAATATGATTAAGAAATAAAGTAATGACAATACGATAAATGGAGTAAAACAAATATGTCAAATGAACAACAATTAAAATCAAGCGAAATAGAAAAAAGAAACTTACTTAAAAAAGAAAAACCATATGTCTACGAGAAAATTATGAAGTTTGACGAAAAGATTAGGCGAGGAGAAAGTATTGCTATTATTCAGTTTCAGTATAATTACACCTGCAATTTCCATTGTAAGCATTGTTCCGTGAAAAGATTTCAAGGCAAAAATAATGCTCGGAAGTTTACCATAGCTGATGTAAAAGATCTTTTCCGACAGGCGGATGAAATGGGACTTGCGCGTGTGACAATTACTGGCGGAGAACCATTGGTGTTTAAAGATTTTGATGTGTTGGTAGAAGCTATTGACCCTAAAAAATTCTATATAAATTGTGATACGAACGGTTGGTTTTTGGATGAAAAGAGGGCTAAACATCTCAAAAATATAGGTGTTGACAGGGTTCAGTTGAGTTTAGATAGTTTTTATGCGGATGAACATGATAGTTTCAGAAAAACTAAAGGCTCGTATGAAAAAGCAATGAAAGCGGTTGATATAGCTTTGAATGCAAATTTAGGAATTTTTATGCAAACTGTGGTCACGAAACAAAGACTCTATTCCGATGAGCTCATTAAATATATTGAATATTTCAATAAAAAAGGCATAGGAGTCTTTGTAACTTATGCAAAACCAGTAGGGGAATGGGAAGGGAATTTTGATGTCTTGGTTGATAAAGCTGATATGAACTATATGAAAGAACTTGAGAAAAAATATAAAGTGTTCACTCATTTGACCCCGGCGTATGGACTTAATTTAGGCTGTATTGCCGTTAAAGGAATGATATCCGTAACACAATATGGGGATGTATTACCTTGCCCATATATTCATACATCAATCGGGAATATTTTCAGGGAACCTTTAAAAGATATAATTCAAAGGGGTCTGAATATTAAATACTTTGGCGAATATATTGATACTTGCCTTATTGCGGAAGATAGAGATTTTATTGAAAAATATGTAGTGAATCGGATATACAATAAACCCTTGCCGGTCCCATGCTCCGAAGTTTTTGCGGATGAGGATAAGACGTTGAGACGATTTAACGAGGGAATGTAATAATGAATAAAATTTTATTTATAGTGCCGCCCTATATTAATTTTGATAGTTTTGTAAATCCTGCTTTCAATGAACGTGCAATAGTCAAGAAGTCTGGCAGTTATGGAAGCGTTGTTACTGATATGCCGATAGGGTTGCTTTCTTTGAGCGCCTATTTAAAAAAACATGCAGAAGTAGAGATAAAACTTATAGATTTTAATATTGTACTTAATAAGATGGCGAAATTTAATTATAGTTCTTTTTCGGAGTTATTCCATGAGTTTCTTTCGGCAAAAGAATGGATTGATTATTCACCGAACATAATAGGAGTATCTGCATTATTTACGACCTCATATCAGAATATGTTGGATATTGCACAATGCTGCCGCAAATTATTCCCCAATGCTATTATTATCGCCGGAGGTGGCGTACCAACAAATATGTATAATGAAATATTCAGAGATAGCCTATGCCTCGATGCTCTTTGTTATGGTGAAGGAGAAAAACCTTTGTTAGGGCTCATAAAGGCAAAAGATAGAAATGAATTTTTAAGAACTAACCAATCATGGATTACAAGAGATAAAATAGCTGCTAACCAGTCTTTTGAACATGATTTCATTGAAAATCTTGATGAAATACCATTTTATGATTATGGTATTTTAAATACAGACGATTATGGATTAAGCCCGACTATGAACACTTATGCTTCTTTCGATGAGAAGAAACACCTTTTTCATATTGCAACATCAAGGGGGTGTCCGCATCGTTGTTGCTTTTGTTCATCATACACAATCCATGGTAGAAAAATGCGATATCATAGCGTAAATCGCGTGAAAGAGGATTTTAAGCGGCTCAAAGAGGAATATGGAGCTAAGACAATTGGTTTTCAAGACGATCATTTTATGGGGGATAGACAAAGAGCTTTTGAAATAATAAGTATTACGCATGAATTGAAAATGAATGTTTTTTTTCAGAGCGGATTGGCTCTTTATACATTGGATAGAAAAATGTTGGAGGCTATTAAAAATGCCGGGATTAAACAGCTCGTCTTGGCTATTGAGTCGGGTAGTAATAGAGTTTTGAGAGAAATCATGCATAAACCTCTTGACCTTTCAATAGTAAAACGTGTGATTGCTGATTGTCGTCAATTAGGAATAGATACGGATATTAATATTCTTATAGGCCTTCCCGGGGAAACAAAACAGGATATTGAAGATACACGCTCATTTTTGAAAACTATAGACGCAACATGGTTTAGGATTTATGTAGCGACTCCTCTTGTGGGAAGTGAAATGTTTGACATATGCATCAAAAACAATTATCTTAAAGGTGATTATATTGGTTGCGATTTTAAAAAGGCGGTAATAGAAACTGAAGATTTTACTGCAGAATATATACAGGAAAAAGCCTATTACTTAAACCTTGAACTTAATTTTGTTGGTAATAGTGATTTTAGACTGGGGAATTATGAAGCTGCGTTGAAAGGCTTTGAAAACACAATAACAATTAAAAACGATCATGCTTTTGCCTACTATTTTGCAGCAAAATGCTGCAAAAAGTTAAACTTAAAAGACAAATATTCTGAGTATAAGATTAAGTATCAAAAGATAATAACAGATTCGGAATTTTGGAAAGATTATGAAAAACGATTTAATTTGGTTGCATTGGAATAATTCATGAGGTCAAAAATAAACATTTTAGATTATGGTATCATAAAGGCGTGTTTTCTTGCCTGAAAATTTGTAAAAATGAAGATGCAGTTGAACGATAGCTTTACGTCGTTTTGATTCTTATTCTATAGTAAAAGGTAAGGAGAAATTATGGTTAAACAATATACATTAGAAACATTTTCAAATTTGGTTAAAGGTAAGAAATTGTATCTTTATGGTGCGGGGAAAAGAGGCAGAATGTGGCACCGGTGTTTGACTCATCGTGGCTTTAAAATATCAGGATTTATAGATATTAAAGAAAAAGGTGAAAATATTTTTCGACCCGATTTTTTGAAAGACTTGCCTTCTTTAGAGGATGTCTTTATATGTATCTCTACTATAGATATGCATGTAAGAGAAATATCTGAAAAACTCCAAGAATATGGCTTTAAAAGAGATATTAATTATATCAATGCCTCCCAAGCTTGCAATGCTTATCCAACGATTGAAGTATCAGGCTTATGTAACTTACATTGTATGTCCTGTAATTTGGATTCGCATTTAGAAGGACGTAAGGGCGGAGTTATGTCTTTAGATATGTTTAGCAAAATTTTAGATAAACTAACCACAGAAGCACCTATCATGCCTTTCCTTTCGCTTTTTTTATGGGGAGACCCACTCATTAATCCTGAATTGCCTCAGATAATTAGAAAATGTACAAAAAATGGTATCTCTGTAGATGTTTCTACAAACCTAAATTTTGGCAAATCTGTAATAGAAAGGGTAATAGCAGCTTCCCCATCTTGTTTAGCTGTTCCTTGTTCTGGAATTGGGGCTAACTATGAGTTAACCCATACGGGTGGTAAGTGGGAGTTGTTTGAAAAAAATCTTTACCGTGTAAGAGAATATATTGATAAATACAATGCTGATACAAGCGTGCAAGTTTCTTATCATTTGTATAAACATAACCTTGGAAAAGACTATGATTATGTAAGAGACCTTGTGCAAAAGTTGGGTTTTAGTTTTAAACCGGTAATCGCAGTCCTTTTCCCTGAAAGGATATTTGAAGCTGTTGCTTACGGAAAACCGATTCCAGAAAATATGAAGCGAATAAGTAAAAAAATGCTTTATTCTATTGATGAACAAAAAAATTATAGCCGAAGTAAAAAAGGTAAATTTGAAAATATATGTACAAAGGTTTTTCCAACAATACGCTGGGATGGCTCTGTGGTTGCCTGTTATAATATGGAGGGAGGTAAAATTGCAGATAATTACTTGGAGGTTTCACTTGATGAATTAAAAAGACGCCGAGACACCGGCAAACTATGCAGGGATTGTAAAAAATTTAATATGCAACAGTT
>JAQTXJ010000127.1 GCA_028688815.1 bacterium
GTTTCTTCCACTGCTTGATACTCAACTATTGCCCGAATCATAATGTCTCCCGGTATACTTGCAGGAGTTGCCCAACTGCTTAAATCTGCGCTGGCTTTGTTTATACCCGGGTAGTTACTTTGTGTATCAAGCGTAACGTATATGCTATCTCCTGGTTCTCACATTGGTATTCTATAACCTATCCAGAAATCACCACTAAATTCAATGGGGGAATCTAAAGTTATTATATCCCAATCTCTCGTAGAAGGGATATAGTTTTTTTGTGTTCTTAATGTCCCTGGATTACCTCCTGCATCGTCCCATACATATAGAGTACATCTTGTTGTATCTGCGCGTGCTACAGCCCGGGAAAATATTTTACCGGACTTTAAGTTACAAGCTTTTGCGGGCGTGAACCTCACGGCCCAATATGGATATGGTCCCCCGCCTGCTCAGCTGGGGCAATAGTAAAGCGCATGCGAGTAAGTGCCATCGTCAAAAAAGAGTTCATTGTCGGCGGCAAAAGCAGCAGAAGTCACTAAAAGCATAACAGAAAAAAGCAACATCTTTTTCATACGTACCTCCTTTAATTTATTAAGATTATTCTACAAAACAATCATTGTTTTTGTAATAGTTTTGTTACCGGTTGTCAGTCTGTAGAAATAAATCCCTGAACTTACGACTTCTCCGGATGTATTTCTTTTATTCCATTCCATTATTTTGTTTCCGGATGATTGAACTTCGTTTACAAGAGTCTTCACAACTCTGCCCGTAGCATTATAGATTTCAAGTTTTACTTTTGTCTCTGAAGGTAATGTATAAGAGATATTCGTATTTTTAATTACGGGATTTGGATAATTCTGGTTTAGAGATAATATCGGATTTGAAGATGTTTCCTCAACTCCGGTATAATCAACAATCGCTCTTATCATAAAATCTCCGGGCATTGTTGGAGGCTCTTTCCATTCGGCAGCATCAGAATTCCATGCTTTAGTTCTGCCTGAATAGTTTAAAGAATTGTCTAGTACTATTGCTATGCTATCAGTAGCGTTTGAGTGAGCCAGGTAAATACCTAACCAGAAATCAGATGTATAATCTATGGGAGTATCAAAATCAATTCTGTCCCAAGCTCTTACAGAAGGAGTATAAGACTTTGCCGTTCTTGATGTTCCCGGAACACCGCCGGCATCATCGTATATATATGCCGTATTGGTTGGCGTGCTTGTACTTCTAAAAACACGCGAGAAAGTATTTATTGCTTTTACTCTGCAAACACCTTTTTTTGTGGGCGTGAACCTCACAGCCCATATTCCGGGGTCCCCTCAGCTTTGGCAATATACAACGGCGTATGTTGGGGTGTCGCTATCGTAGACAATTTCTTCCTCAGCCGAAACAAAAGAAATCGTAGAAGAAACTGTTAAAAAAAGAAGAGGCAAAATAAATCTTTTCATATATACCCCCTTATTAATTTATAGGTTTCTTCTATAAAACAATCATCGTTTTCGTAATAGTTTTATGGTCGGCTGTTAACCTGTAAAAATAGATTCCTGAACTTACGGGTATATTATTCATATCCTTTTTATTCCATATAATTTCCTTAGCGCCTGTAGATTGCATCTCGTTCAAAAGTGTTTTAACGAGCCTGCCGGAAGTATTATATACTTGCAATTTTACTTTTGTTTCTGACGGCAAGGTATAAGAAATATTCGTATTTTTAATTATGGGATTAGGATAATTCTGGTTTAGAGATAATACCGTACTTGAAGATGTTTCCTCAACTCCCGTATAATCAACAATTGCCCTTATCATAAGATCGCCACTTTGTGGCGGAGCTTGCCAACCACTGCCCGATTCTACGCCCAATGCTTTTGTCCTCCCGGGATAGTCAAAATGGTCATCCGCAACTAATGCAACACTATCCGTAGGTGTTATTACCTCAGGCAAATAAATAGCTAACCAGAAATCAGAGGTGTAATCTATGGGAGTGCTGAAATCAACTCTATCCCAAGCCCTGGTTGATGGGGTATAAGTCGTGCTTGTTCTTGTTGCTCCAGGACAATCAGAAGAGTCGTCTTTTACATACGCAGAACATTTTTGGTTATGAGCATTTACAAAAACACGAGAAAAAATCTTTAATCCTTTTACTCTGCAAACACCTTTTTGTGTGGGAGTGAACCTCACTGCCCAGAATCCGGGCTTATGTCAGGTAGGACAATATACAACGGCGTATGTTGGTTTATCGTTATCATAAACAATTTCTTCCTCAGCGAAAACAGAAGAAATTCCTGAAATAGAAGAAACTGCTAAAAAAAGAAACGGCAGAATAAATTTTTTCATACTTCCCCCTTTATTTTAATATATAAGATATGAATTAATTATCATTACTTGTCAATCGATTTTTATAGATTTTTTAACTTGTTCCCTTCTATAACTACAACAAATTCTCCTTTGGGAGTTTTAGAAGAGTAATAATCTATTACTTCAGAAGCATTCCCCCTTATAACGGACTCAAATTTTTTGGTCAACTCGTGTGCAACTGATATCTTTCTTTCTCCCAGTATTTCTTTACAGTCCTTTAACATTTCCAGCAATCTGTGTGGTGACTCAAAAAATATAATCGTCCGTTGTTCATTGATTAGCGTTTGTAATTTATGTTGGCGCTTCAACTTTGTATTCGGCAAAAAACCTTCAAAAACAAAATTATGTGTAGGCATACCCGATATAATAAGCGCGGAAATCGCTGCGCTTGGTCCCGGGATGGAGGACACCTTAAAACCTGCTTCTATAGCTGCTCTTACGAGATAAAACCCGGGGTCGGAAATGCTGGGTGTTCCTGAATCCGATACCATTGCAAATTTCTTGCCTAATTTCATTTCGGAAATAATTTGAGCGGTGCGCATCTCTCTATTGTGGTCGTGAAAAATTATAAGCTGTTTCTTTATCCCGTAATGGTGTAATAATAAACCTGTTCGACGACTGTCTTCCGCAATGACGAAATCTACTTCCTTGAATATGTTTATGGCGCGAAAAGTAATGTCCTCGAGATTGCCGATCGGCGTAGCTACAAGATATAAATCAGCTTCAAGTTCCATAATTTATCTTAATACTTTACTTTTTAGTCCCGTATTGTCAAATGAATCTTTAGTTCGTATAACTACTTTACGGGCAGTTCCAATGTCAACACTAAACGCTTCTTCTTTTGAATCAAATATTTTATCCACTGGAAATAAAACGGTCCAGTCTCCCCCGTCGATTGTATATTCACAGGATTTTATATAATTAAGTTCATCTACTGCAGAAAATACAAGGTTATTTCCTTCCATTCTTATATTCCGGATTTCGGGAGCAGTGTTATCTATAAGTTCGGGCAGGGAAATTTTTTCATTCTTCAATTCTTTTGTTTTTGGATTTGAAAGAATATCCGAACATATCATTTTGAATTCATACTTCCCGTCCGGGAAAACCAGAGGGTCTATAGAATAAAATGTATCCCTGAGTTCGGCTTTTAATAAAGACCATTTTTGTTCCCCTGTTAACTTGAAATATACCTCAAACATCAAGCTGTCATTATTTTCGTCTTTAGTAGACCATACTATTTTTCTTATGTTATCTCTTCCGATTTTCGGAGTAACTTTCAGTGATAGAATTTTCGGTTTCCTGTTTTGCGGCAAATAAGCTATCTTTACGCTCGTAAGTTTCGTGTTGTCATTCCGGAGTTCTGCTTTCCACTGTATAAATCTTGCGTTTGGACTATTAATTTTATCTTCTTCTCCCACAGCTTCCCACTCGCTATATGTTTTATCAGGATTGTTTAAATTCCCTGAACGGGTAAAAAATTTGACTTGTTTGTCGGCAGAAAAATCAAGTTTGCCCCATTCGGATATTCCATCAGTGTCATAAGTCTC
The DNA here is from genome assembly GCA_028688815.1 of bacterium. Classification (GTDB taxonomy): domain Bacteria; phylum Hydrothermota; class UBA3073; order JACQXS01; family JAQTXJ01; genus JAQTXJ01. The sequence goes on from JAQTXJ010000127.1 coordinate 3,885, forward strand.
GGATTCAATGCTCCCTTCTTCCGCAAAATTGTCCGATACGGAATAAAGTTTTCCCATCTCGGACGTGCATACAAAATTATCTTTAATACAGGATATATTTGCAGGAAACTCATTCAAAACAATCGCCGTTCCGTCTAATTTTATTTTATATAATCTTTTCCCGGCAGCAACGAGCATGCTTTTATCTTTGGCAATCCATTCTAATCCTCGAATAGGAGCGCTAACCGACCATAGCCTTTCGACTTTATTATCTTTGTATATGCAATAAACAGCCCCTGCGCTGTCTTCGGTCGCAGCTACAAATAACAAGGTATCTAATGAAATAACTTCCTTGATTTCTTTTTCGTTCGCATCCAGTATGCATACTCCTTTGCCTTGTTTGTCTACCTTAAACAGATATCCATTTTCTCCCGTGCCTGCATAGAAGTAATTGTTTACATAATTTAAAAAGGTAACGTTCTTTTCCGGGGTAACATAAAAAGTGTCAATCTTTCCCGACCCGGATATTTTTAATATGTTTCCGGTTACACCCGTTGATGCATAGAAATTTCCGTTATTATCGAATACCATTTTCCATATATATTTTTCTTTTGTTTGGGCAAATATTTTGGATTTACCCGTTTTATCTGTTTGATAAATTATCCCATCCGGCGAAGTGCCTGCATAAATTATCCCCCTGTTTTCAACAAGCGAAAATACTCCTGCTTGAGTAGTGTCTAATAAGGATAATTCGCTCCCACTTTTATTTGAGGTGTTTATTTTATATACTTTGCCTTTTCCGCCTGTCCCGACATATATAGTATTTCCCGATTTAATTATTGACCATATGTAGAGTTCAGGG
>JAQTXJ010000047.1 GCA_028688815.1 bacterium
CGACGGGTGGATGCGTAAGCGGACCGAAAGAAATTGTCGGAATGTGCAGACAGCGGGCAAGACCTTATTTATTTTCCAATACGGTTCCGCCGGAAATAGTTGCGGCTTCAATAAAAATCATAGATATGATTTCCAAGAACAACGAAAGAAGGGACAAACTTGAGGCAAACGCGCTATATTTCAGAGAAGAAATAAAAAAGAGAGGGTTGGACATAAAAGAAGGGACACATCCGATTGTTCCGGTAATGTTATACAATGCGAAACTTGCCCAGAACATGGCAAAGGACTTATACGCAGAAGGCATATACGTTATCGGATTTTTCTTCCCGGTAGTTGCGCAGGGACAAGCAAGAATCAGAGTGCAGATTTCAGCAGACCACGAGAGAGAGCATCTTGATAAAGCAATTAATGCATTTGCCAAGGTTGGAGAGAAGTATAAAATACTCGGCAAAAAGAAAGACGAGATTATAGCAATGTACGGATTATAGGAATAGGAAAGAAAAAGGGGCAAAAAGTTTTGAAAACTTTTTGCCCTTTTTTTTATAAATATCTTTTAAAAGCTTATTTTATTTCGCAGGTTGCGCCACAATCCTCAAGTTTCTTAACAATAGAATCGGCTTCTTCTTTAGAAACTTTTTCTTTAAGAGATTTAGGTACGGCATCAACGAGGTCTTTTGCTTCTTTTAATCCGAGGTTTGTAATTTCTCTGACTGTTTTAATTACCCGAATTTTATTATCTCCAAAAGTCTTTAAGATAACATCAAATTCAGATTGTGCTTCTGCGGGTGCGGCACCTTCTTGAGGAGCTGCTGCTGAAGCTGCGGCCATCATTGGAACACTTGCGGTAACACCAAATTTATCTTCAAGTGATTTTACAAGGTCAGATAACTCGAGTACCGACATATTAGCAATAAGGTCAATTACCTTATCTTTTGTAGTTGATTCTGCCATTTTATTCTCCTTTTTTCTTACTAGATACTGCGTTTATAGTGTAAACAACATCTCTTATAGGTGCATTTAAGACGTTTATACAATTAGATATCGGTGATTTTAGGGTGCCGCATAGTTTTGCAAGCAACACTTCTCTGGAAGGGATACGGGCGATTTCTTTTATTTTATCTGCTCCATAAAAATTTCCTTCAATGTATGCGCCCTTAAGTTTTAATCCCTGGGATTCTATTAGTAATTTGGCTCCCGTGGTAGCATCTTTACCATAACATACGCCAACCATACCTTTTAACCATTCCTGAGGAGTTGCTACGCCAATATCCTTGAAAACATATTCCAAAATAGTGTTCTTTATTACTTTATAATCAAGGTTCTTATCGTGCAGTTTTCGTCTTAATTTTGTTATATTAAGAGCATTCAAACCATTGTAATCCGTAAGCCATATGGCTGAAGAGGCGCTAAACTTTTCTCCAAGCTCTTTTATAACGGCTACTTTTTCTTCTCGTTTCATATAAGAGAAATGAGCCTAATTTATAATTTAAATAATGTCAAGAAATAATATAGTTAATTATTTAATAATTAGGAAAATACTAACTTAATTATATATAAAAAATAAAAAATCTTGACTTAGAATGAAATTATTATTAAAATAGCGACACTTTTGGAAAGGGGATACCAATGAAGAAATTTTGTATATTGCTTGTATTATTTGTGATTTTTGCAGGTTGTAAAAAAGAAGATGTTATAAAAATAGGTATTGCAGGTCCATTAACAGGCGACCAGGCAAAAATAGGTTATGACCTGTTAAACGGAGTAACCCTGGCAGTAGACGAATGGAATGAGCAGGGTGGTGTTTTAGGGAAAAAAATTGTAGTAATAAGAGGCGATGATAGACGAGATCCAAGAGAAGCCGTTTCCGTGGCAAACAAAATGGTAAATGAAGGCGTGATTGGAGTGATCGGGCATTTTAATTCATCCTGTTCTATACCTGCATCAAGAATATATAACGAGGCAGGTATCATTCAGATAACTCCGGCATCAACGAATCCCAAATTAACCGAGCAGGGGTTTCATAACATATTCAGGATATGCGGGAGAGACGACCAGCAGGGAAGCATAGGCGCAAAATTCGTTATAGACAGCCTGAAAAAAACCAGGATAGCCGTGTTACATGATAAAACTACTTACGGGCAGGGATTGGCAGATGAATTCAAGAAAAACATGGGTTCCATGGCTAAAATCGTAGCTTATGAGGGATTAGTACAGGGAGAAAATGATTATACTGCAATAGTAACAAAAATAAAACAACTATCTCCTGAAGTAGTATATTTTGGAGGAATCTATCCGGAGGCAGGATTACTTATAAAACAAATGCGGGAGATGGGTTTGGATGCAATATTTATAGCCGGCGATGGAGTCATTGACCCTGAATTTATAAAAATAGGCGGGAAAGCAACGGAAGGCAGTTATATGACTTTCAGCCCATCGGCAAAAGAATCTCCTTGTGCAAAACAATTCATTGATAAATATACTGCAAGATATGGGGATGTGGGTCCATATTCTACTTACTCTTATGACGCCGTAAATATATTATTGAAAGCAATAAAAGAAGCGGGAAGCGTTGACGGCAAAAAATTAGCCGATATTATACACAGCACAAAATATAGTGAAGCGATTGGAGATGTTGAATTTGACGAAAAAGGCGATAGAAACGTATCTCCTTATATATTATGGGTCGTAAAAGAAGGCGTTTTCATTCCTTTACAATAAATGATTAATAAAAAGAGATTGGTAGATGAGTTTATTGAACTCGTAAAAATAGGCAGTCCCTCAAAATCCGAAGGAAAGATTTGTAAAATCGTAGCCCAAAAATTAACTCGTCTTGGCGCGAAAACAGAACTTGGTCCTGTCGGCAAGAAATTCGGCAGTAACGGTTCAAATGTTATTGCAAGAATAGAAGGGAAAAAAGGAGTAGCTCCTGTTTTGCTTAACGCGCATCTTGATACGGTTGGCGAAGATTTTAACATAACACCGATAATAAGTAATGGAATTATAAAAAGTGATGGGACTACGATTCTTGGCTCAGACGACAAATCCGGGGTTGCAATCATACTTGAAATTATAAAAATTTTCAAAGAGCAAAAGATTCCTCATCCGCCGATTGAAATAGTTTTCACCATATGCGAAGAAATAGGTTTATTCGGAGCAAAAACTGTGGATTTCTCAAGAATAAAGGCAAAGTATGGATATTCGCTTGACACGGGAGAAATAGAAAACATAACGACAGCGGCTCCTTCACATAACAGGATTTATTTAAAAATCTTTGGAGTAGAATCGCATGCAGGCGCTGCGCCAGAAATGGGTATATCCGCAATAGAAGTTGCATCAAAAGCAATTGCAAGTCTCAAACTCGGAAGAATAGATAAAATAAGCACTTCAAACATAGGAAAAATATCCGGAGGAGTGGCAACAAACATTATCCCGGGGTATACGGAGATAGCAGGGGAAGCAAGAAGTCACTCGGAAGAGAAGCTAAAGAAGATAACTCAGGATATGCTTAAAAAATTCAGGGAAGCAGTAGAAGAAAGCGAAAAGACAGTAAAAGGCAAGAAGATAATAGCGAGATTAGAAGAAAAAGTCGTGAATGAATACTCGAAATTTGCACTTTCGGAAAACTTACCCGTAGTTCAAAAGATAATTAAAGCGGGCAAAAAACTTGGAAAGAATATTACTCCGCTTCAAGGCGGCGGTGGCTCAGATGCAAACGTATTTAATAAAGCAGGAATACAGACTGCAGTGGTAGGGACAGGAATGAAAAAAGTGCACACCAAAGAAGAATACATAGAAATAGACAGTCTTGTTTTCAGTGCAAATCTTTTATTAGAAGCATTACGGTTGAATTAGGTTCTACTATTTTACTTGACATTTCTCCAGAAAAAGTATAGTTTTTCAAAATTATTGCTGGGGTGGCGGAATTGGCAGACGCACTAGCTTGAGGGGCTAGCGCCTCGCGGCGTAGGGGTTCAAATCCCCTCCCCAGCACCAAAGTTCCAATTTCTCTTTGAATATATTCACGCTTTCATTTTTAAGAAAAACAAATAAAAAAAGCCCTTCTGGTTTTACCAGAAGGGCTTCGGTTGTTTTTTGTTTACTTCATCAATATCAATTTCTTTGTCTCCTTATAACTACCAGCTTTAAACTTCGCAAAGTATATACCTGTTGACAACCCTTTTGCATTAAAGTCAAGATTATAACTACCTGCCGGTTTTTCTTCGTTGACAAGAGTTTTCACTGTTCTGCCTGTGATATCACAGATAATTAGTAAGACATTGCTTTCCTTTTGCAATTGATAGTTAATAATTGTTGATCTCACAAATGGGTTTTGTGATATTTCTAATTTTGCATTTTGATTTTTAACTTTTAAGTTTTGAGTTTCTTCGGTTCCTGCGCTGCAATTCCAATCCCACTTACAGGGAATCCCGTTTACTATTGACCATAACCTGTAATATCCCGATACCGTTGGTAATCCTACAACGTTTGTATGTGCACTGTCCCAGGATACACTATGCGGCATAAGCATTATTTCCCCTCCGCCGTTCCCCTGCCAGTTTCCTCCTCCTGCGCGCACGAGCGATATAATAGGATGGTCATTAGAGGCTACATGACAGTAATTTCCTCCGTCTGCTTCGGATACGCCACGTAACAGCGTTCCCGACATATTCATAGTAGGGGATATTTGTGTAACCGATTTGTAGTTTGTTATTGTTGACTGCCATATACTCTGATAACCAAGTCCTATATCATATTGCTCAACAGAACTTAGCACCGAGCCTCCCGTAGATCCGCCTATTGTGTAAACGTAAGGTTTAAGATAAGGTACAAGAATTGACGAGTGATATGCTCTTCCCGTTCCAAGATTAGCAGAAACTTTCCAACCGTGTTTCCCGGTTGCCCTGTCCAACTCTGCTGCCGGATCCCATAATTCGGATGATGCAAAATAATTCGTCCCATCCGTTCCACCCGTAACTAACACAATACCTGAATAAAGAAGAATCGTATTATGTCCGTATCTTGCAGTATTCAGATTTGTTTCTGCTGTCCAGGTATTTGTTGTCGGGTCATATATTTCACAACTATTTAGTGCGGAGCCGCCTGCTCCTCTTCCCCCGACTACCAATACTTTGCCTGATTGTAGAAGCGTTGCCGTATGTAAACTTCTTCCTGTTGTCATAGATGCTGCTGCTGACCATGTTGTTCCGTTCCAGATTTCGCAGGTATTCGTTACCGTTCCTGCGGATGTTTCTCCACCAATTACCAGTATATTTCCATTTAACAATATTATTGCGTTGTGCCTTGCTCTTGCCGTTGTCATTGTCCCTGCTGATGACCATGTACTACCATTAAATACTTCACAGGTATTCAGGTAGGAGCTTGTTCCTTCTCCTCCCGTTACCAGCACTCTTCCGTCTGCAAGTAAAGTTGCGCTGTGGTCAAATCTTGCATCGGTCATTGCGCCTGTTGTATTCCATATTTGTGTTGTCTGGTCGAATATTTCGCAGGAGCTTAAAGCAACCGTATTTTTGCCTCCTGCGGCAAGGACTTCTCCCGGTGTTGATGCAAGTAAAACGGCAGTGTGATGAGTTCTGGCAGTATTGAGAGAGCCTGTAACCGCTATTACTCCTTTGCTGTAATTGTATAATTCACAAGAACTGAGCGCGGTACCGCTTGTATTTTCCCCGCCGGATATAAGGACGTTTGTTGAGCAGTTAGCAGTATGTTTTATTGGCAAAATTGTAGTTGTGGCATATTGACGGGCTGTATTAAGCGTTTCTATTTTTGTTTGCCAGATTCCATCGGATGGGTCATATATTTCGCATTGAGGCGGGAAGCCTGATGCTTGAGTGCCCATTGCCAATATTTTTCCGGTATATAATACGGATAAAGAGAAGTGGTCTCTTATGATATTCATATGATCAACTGTAGTCCATTGTTCTGTTTCCGGATCAAAAACTCTACAGGTACTTACGTCTGTTCCACCTGCTACCAGTGCTTTCCCGTTTGGCAATAATGCTAGCGCTTCTATAGTTTTGTTCGGGTCGGCCATAGTATCGCTTGCGCTCCATTTTTCTGTTACCAAATCGTACAGGTCGCTTGGAGTATTCTTTCCGGTCATCAACACTTTATTCCAGGGAGGGGGAAGAAGAACACCAACGTGTGCGGCTCTTTTGACTGTCATAGAATCCGTTAAACTCCATAATCCCAATGCCGGGTCATAGAGTTCGCATGTTTTAGTGCCAACAGACCATCCGCCTGCCATAAGAACTTTTCCGTTTGGCAGGAGGACTTCCACTCCCGTGCCATGTATTATGCTGGTTGCGCCGGTTGCGCTTAACGTATTTGAGAGATAGTTATAAAGTTGGCAATTCTGTCCATCGTATATTATAAGCACTCGTCCATCTTTTAACATTGTATAACAATTCCAACTGCTCCAGCTTGGGAGGCTGACTCCTGCGCTGCGCCAATTATTACTATCCGGCTGGAAAAACCAGAAATCATTTCCATCCAAATATAGAACTTTCCCATTATAAAGTAAAATAGCCAGGTCATGACTGGAACTTGCAGGTAGATCCATCCGTATCCATTTTCCTGTTGCAGGGCTATAGGTTTGGTAATAACCACTTTCATTTAATCCACCCATAATCATTACTCTTCCGTCAGGCAAACCGACACATTCAAATCCTGAATTTCCAACAATCAGGTCATTTGTATAGCTCCATCTGCTTCCGTAGACTGCAGATACTGATAACACAAAAGCAATTAATGTAAGTTTATATCTCATCTTCCCCCCTTTATTATTTTATTTATTTTATCTTCTTTAAATACATACATTTACAGTGGTATTATACGTTATTTCCTGTGCAAATTCTGTGCAAATCCGTGTAACCTCTTATGGGAAGGAGCAAAGAAGGAAAAATTTTTTGAGTTTTCCGATTAAAATGCCGTGAGGTACGATAAAAAAAGCAAGGAAAGAAATTTCCTATTAATCTTCTTTTTTATTTTCAATCAGCTTATGAAATAGCGCTTTTGTCTCCGCAGAGGGTTCAATGTTCAACTCTTGTTTTAATATTTTCTCCAGCTTGTTATAAAGGGTAGAAGCCTCTTTCCTTTTTCTAAGCGCGGAATACGCTCGCATAGCCATAAAATATGCGGGTTCATTAAATTCATCGGCAGCAATTATCTTTTCGGAATATTCCAATGTTTTTTCAAAATCCCGTTTTTTTAAACAGTGAGAAGCCAATTTCCCCAGCGCCACAAGGTATTGTTCTTTATAGTATTGTCTTTCTTCCTCGCTCCAAATCTCGTACATCTCGGGGAGAAAGTCTCCCTTATAAAGCCCGATCATCAACTCGTATTTAGGTATTGCGATTTGTTCTTTTTCTGTTTCTTTGAGTTCGTGTATTTCTTTTATTAATTTATCAAACTCCTCGAAATCGAGTTGAAATTTATATTGTGAATTAATTTCGTAACATCCGTTTTTATAATCAATAACCGGGACATTTTTTCCGACAAGAGAATCGATTGTATCGCGAATACGAGAGACGGTATAATGCAAATTACTCCTGCCTTTAGAAATTTTTTCTTCCGGCCAAAAGAGCTCAATTAGCCGGTCCGGGGAAAAAGATTCCTGTCTGTTTGCCAGAAGATAACAGAAGAGCGACTTTGCTTTTCGTGTTCTCCATTTTATATCTTCCGTCTTTCCATCGCCCCTGTTTATTTTTAATCCCCCGAAGAAAGTTATTACCAAATCGTACCGGAAATAAATCTGTCTGAGCAGAGTTTCGGCATAATGCGACTCAATACCTTTTTTGACCGCAAATTGGAGCAATGAAGAATCTATTTTTCCCAATCTTGTTAAAACAAAAGAATAATTGCTTTTTCTCGAAACCTCCAGAGCTTTTCTAAGGTATTTGGAAAACAATTTTTCTTCCTTTTTTTTGCGATACAATTTTGCCAATACGGCGTAGATAAGTGTAAGGTCGTATTTATCGCACGATTTTACGATTCCCGGAAGACATTTATCAAGAATATTTTCCGCTTCTTTCATAGCGCCGGTTTCAATTTTTACATTTGCTTTTGTTATCGAAAAGAATCCTTGCCCTTTAATTTTATTTATATATTCTTCTGCTTTTGCGATATTATTTTCAAAAAGGTATCCCATGCTTATAAGGTTTAGCGCCTGTGTAGTTGCCCATTCTTCCTTGCTTTCAGTATTTAGTTTCAATGCTCTCTCGCACAGTAAACGTGAAATTTTATAATGTCCCATCATAAGATAAAGACGTCCCATTTCCAATAAACTATGAACCATTGATTGCTTGCTGTGGAAAAATATTCCAAGCTTAATTGCTTTTTTTAGAAAGTCTTTTGATTGTTCGAATTCACCTCTTAAAACAAGTATACCCGCAAGGCGGATAAAAATCCAAATCTGGCTGTATTCGGAAAATTGCGATTCCTTGATAAGTTGACGGGTTTCTTTGATAAATCTATCGCCGTCGTCGGAATCCCCGATAATAGCCTTTGCATAAAGTATTCTGTACATAATTCTTATTTCATCGCCATGTTTTTTGATTTTTTTTGCTATTTCCAGCGCTTCGTTAAATGCCGAAAACATCTTTTGATAGTCGCTTGTGTCGAAACAAAAACTGCCAAACATATCCAGCATTTTCATTCTTATAAAGGTTGGATGTTTTCCAATTATCCCAAGCGCTTTTGTCAATAATGCTTTTCCTTTTTTAAGGTCTCCCCTATTAGCCACCAAAAAAGCTATTCCCAGTATTGCCATAGCGGCTTTTTCTTTTTCCCCCATTTTCAGGAACTTCATTCTTGATGCCTCGTAGGCTTTCGCCGCCTCATCCCATTTTCCCTGATTAAGAAATATTTTCGCCTGGTATAAAAGTAAAGTTGGGTTTTTATTAATTATACTGCACGGAAGGGCTTCAATCCATTTTTTCAAAACCTCGATTTTTCCCGTATCAATTAAATTTCCCCCCTCCATCTCGATAATTTTAACTGTTTTGTCTATGCGCTTTGCCGAAAGATAATGTTGTACAGCACTATTGTAATCTTTCGTGCGATTAAAGTAATCTCCTGCTCTTAAATGAAGGTCTTTGATGTTTTTTTCATTTTCTCCCCCGGATAATCTGTTTAAAAGGAAATCACGGAAAAGCTGGTGGTAGCAGAAAATTTGTTTCTGTTCATCAACACAGGAGATGAATAAATTTTTGTTTGTCAGTTCTTCCAATATTCCGGATGAATCTTTTATTTTGAGTATAGCATTGCAGGATTCGGGTGTCATATTTTCGAGAATTGATGACTGTACGAGGAAGGATTGTATTTTTTCGGATTGCTGCAGGAAGACTTCGTTCGCGAAATAATCCATAGTATCTTTGCCGTGTTTTATTTTTTTCGCTGCACTTTTGGGGTCCTTTGCAAACAGGTATGACATAAGTTGCAACGACGTTACCCATCCTATTGAAGAATTCTCTATTTCCTTTAGCTGTAAATCGGGAATATTTAAGCCATAAGTTTCTCCGAAAAGCTTTCGTGTTTCGGCGCTTGTAAATTTCAAATCTTCACTTTCGAGTTCGAAAATATCGGCTTTTGCCTTGAGTTTAACGATGGAAAAAGGTATCGTATTCCTTGAGGAGATTACGAAATGGATATTTGACGGAGAATGCTCTATCAGGTAATGCATAGCCTTATTTATCTGTTCTGCTTTATCCAACGAGTGGTAATCCTCGAGTATTATGAACAAGGCTTTACCTATCTTATAGCTATCGCGTGGATTTTTTGTGATATCCACCAATTCGTTCAAAAAAGTCCCCATTAGTATTTCCGTAGGAATCTTTGATGAAGAAAATCCATTGATTATGCTTTGAGTTCTTGCGCCGAATTTTTTATATATTTCCCTGACGCCTGCGACAAGATAGGAGAAGAAGGTTATAATGTCATTGTCCTTTTCGTCTGTCCTATAAAAAACAAAAGGGACATTAAGTTCGTTCACGAACTGGCTAAGCAGGGTTGTTTTCCCGTATCCTGCACCGGCTGTTATTACGAGAAGTTTTTTATCCGAATTCTGCTGTAATGTTTTTAACAATCTATCGCGTTTTAATATGTTCTTTTTTAATCCCGGAGGAATAAATTGCGTTTTTAACAACATATATTTAATTTAACTGTCTACTTTATAATAGTATGTTTGCTGAATTATATTTTTGCAAGATATTTTTAAGAAAAGAATAAGAGAATATAAAAAAGGGGTTACAACACAGGACTTACTTGAATTACGTTGCACAGGAGGGGGTATTTTCGAAAGAGAAATTTCTAATTGCACTATTTCAGGAATATCATTTTATTGATAATTTTCTGATTGCCTGAGACGGATAGAATGCAGAAATATATACCGGAACCCATAGGTTTATTGATCTTATCGCATCCATTCCAGCAAACCGTATAATTACCGGCATTATGTTTTCCACTTACAAGTTGTTTTACCAAGGCACCTTTTATATCATAAATACCTATTTGAACTTCTTCATTGTTCGCGTTGATTGAATAAAAAATAGAAGTATTATTTGCAAAAACACTTGGCGAAGTCTTCAACGTAACAAGCGATGGGAAGATATTATTTTCTTCTTCGCCAACATTATTATACTTTATAAAAGCCCCTTGAATATAATCTGCTTCGTCTATCGTCCAGCCTGAACCAGTGTTATATTTACTGCTCCCGGGGGCACTATCAATTACGGAAGTTGGGAAAAGGGTATCCATCTCGTAATTACCAACCCAGAAAGGTCCTGAGAAATAAAGAGTTGGCGTTACCGTATAAACATCTAACACAACTCTATTTGCAGTATCTGCCACAGCCGTAACCTGAGCTTTAAAAAGAACTGTCTTGGGGAACCCTACAGAATCAGACCACACAAAAACACTGCACTGTTTCGCAAGTCCTGCCGTTGGGGCAAAGACACCATGGGTTATAGCAAGTACGGAACAAGGATGAACAGGCGTAAGTTTTGTCGCTTCATATTCGACACGAAAATCCGATTTCCAGCCGCCAAAGAAATCTCCCTCCAGTGATGGGAACAAAGTATCTGTAACCCATGCTTTACTTCCGGAAAGTTGTGCAATCTCAGCCGCTTCCAATGCGAAAATATTCACCATTAAAAGCGCTCCCGTCAATATGGCGATAACTTTTTTCATTTTATTTATAAATATTACTTTAATGCCGGAATAGGTCCAGTCCCATCCGCAGTAATATCTGTATTTGGAATAGTTTTGACATTGGGGTCACTTGGATAAGCCGTGCCTATTCCAATACCCGTATTATTGAAAACATTATTATGTCTACCATAATGATTGCCAACCCTGCCAATATAAGTAGCATCATTAGCATCCCAACTATTTAGACCTATATGTATGCCTTGTCTTTGATAATTTACACCAACTATAGCATTTCCGACACTAACGCCGGTCGGTTGTGCTCTCAAATATATTTTGCTATTTGGAATATCTAAATAATTTATCCTGCCATAAACTGATCCCATCCTTACACCCATTCCATTAAATCCAACATTTCTCCCATATCTTATATCATACCATCTATCAATATGTGCTACCTTAACATAGTATCCCGAAACAGAAACTTCGGTAATAGTATCCATCTTTTCCGAAGCTCTATTGCCGCATTCATTATAGCTAACAATTGTGTTATGCGTATGGTCACTAACATCTATTCCATCTCTATCCCACTGGCCATTCCAAGTTGTATCAGTATTCTGCCCATTATCATTACACCTATTATTAGTAATAACCGAACCATCGCTATACCAATAATCTATACCATTCTGGGATTTATACTCACATATATTATGATCAATAAGGCAATAAGCATCATCGACACACTGTGAATAATATGTGCCCCAATTACTAGTAAAATCTCGCCAATCCCACATATGCCAACAAGACGGGCAGATTCCACTATATCCGTCTCCCCTTATTACATTGTATTCAACCCATGACCTTGACGGAAAAATTCCACTACCGAAAGAATTGCTTTCACAAATATTTCTATAAATATGTGAATATTTAGAGTTTATAGCCGCCCCTACAAAATATCCATATGAATTCACTCCAATATAATTATCATATATATTAGCGTAAAACAAGGTACTACTCGTAGGTGCAGTATTTCCAATTCCGGTAGACTTTCCTTCCACCCAAATCGGAGCTCCTGTTCCAGTCAAAAACTCATTGTTATAAACACTGATGATACATTCCCCCAATCCATTAACCCCATTTCCTAAAAACCCGGTTAATATACCGGGTCCGACAGGTGTCGCTATCTTACCCGCACTAATTGTATTATAACCATAAAACGTACAATTATGGATACTTGAGCCACTTTTTGAATTTGTGAAATATATACATGACACGGGTCTTGAGTTACCATCAAATTTTAAATAAGAAATCTCAAACGCTCGCGAATCCCCGCAACTTATTATTGCTGAATTATCCTTATTGGCAAGCAATGTGGGAGGATTGCCTGACGTGTTAGCCGTTAACGTATAAATTATGTCGTTTCCAGGAATGACTATAGAATTTGTAATATTGTATGGACTATCAGTAATAAGCTTCACGGTTTTCTTGGTCGAAAGTGCAGCATTTATTTCTACCTCATCATTTGTACCATCACAAATAAAATCGGCTCCGGAACCTGTGTGTCCTACCGTAACCGACCCACCGGGAGTATAAGTACTCCATATAAATGCTTTTTTTGTAATACGAGTTCCAAACGATGCGCTTGTCCTTGCCGGAGTATAACCACTCCATTCAAACGTCTCGTAATTTCCTATACTGGTAGCGGATGCAGTAATTGTGCTACCGCCACCATTTGTTGCGCTTAAATAATGTGTTTCATCATAACATTTAAATGCATATTTTCCACCGCCCAAATCTATCATTGTGAATGTTTCCCACGTATTTCCTCCAAGTGATGTCGCTTGCACCGTCCCGCCGCCACCATTATTTGCCCAAACATAATGCGAATTATCATAACATTTTATAGCCACACGACTGCTCTGTTGTTCAATAGTAAAAGTTTCAAAAGTAGTTCCTCCAAGCGATGTAAATTGCAAATTACTTCCACCACCATTATTTGCCCAAAGATAATGGCCGTCATAACTTTTAATTGTTGTTGACAGAGCAAAGACGGCCGAAGCAACCAGGAGCAATAAGATTAGCAAATATAAACTTATTCTTATATGGTTTTTCATATGTTTCCCTATAATAAGTTTTATCTTATCACAAATGCGTTTGAAAACCGAATCAACTCTCAGGTTGGAATTTGTCATATTAAAGCTTTTTATATCGCTCGGTTAAGAGTATTATAAATGCTTCAGCCTATGTATACCATAGAAGATTAAAAATAGATACTACTACTGTGCCCGATTAAACAAAATTTACTTCATAAAAACGAATTTCTTCGTTTTCTTCACGTCCCCGACTTCCATCACAGAGAAGTATATCCCGTAAGGTATTTTTTTACAATTCCAGGTGGTGGTGTGGTTTCCCGCTTTGAATACTTGATTCATTTTATAAACGGTTCTGCCTGACAGGTCGTAGACAGAGATATTTACTTTTTCATCCTTATAAAGATTAAAGTTGAAATGGACTTGAGAGGATGAAGGGTTAGGAGAAATGTCAAAATTTACATAATGGAAAGTATTATTTTCTTCTGCACCCTGTTTATAAAATCCGGCTACCCTGTATATTTTATTGGGGTACAAACTATTAACCCAGTATTCGCTTCTCATAGGATTAACTTCTATACAGCACCCATCCGTATCAGGAGAGCGGAATCTATGTGTTGCAACAAGAACGCCTGCCCTTGTCATTTCCCATACGGCAGTTGAATCAAAGTAATAATCCGAGCCGGACTGATGCCAATGAGTCACAAAAAGAAGCAAACTCCCTCCGTTTGGTCCTAGTGGTTCAAAACCCAAATCGTACGGCATATAAGGTTGTGCAATTCCCGAAGGGATGTTGAAATTTGAGACGTTTACCCCTGCTGTAGTTAACTTATAAATTTTATATGCATCCCCGTCCACTGCCCATAAGTTAGTTCCGTCAAAACAAAGTCCTGATGGATAACCGGTGCAAGGAGATGAAAACGATGACGCTATGCTTCCATTCGTGGGATTTACTTTATATATTTTTTTAGTTCCTCCGTGATGAACCCACAGATATCCATTCCCATAAGCTATTCCCCTGCAATCATTCGCATTGTTCGGAGTAGGTATTGAGTCCAACAAATATCCCTGCTGGCTGAATTTATATATATAAGTAGAACTGAGATTTACACCCCATAAGTATGTACTATCAAAAGCAAGACCCATTAAACAACTTAAATTAGATGGAACCTCAAAATTTGTTGGTAAGCCTACATTTAAGTTTACGCTAATATCCTTAGCATAACTGCCATCTGCAGTAACGTGTAAGTTAAATGTAGCAGTATAAGGATCCGGCGTAGAGCCATTTGCAGAGATTACAAATGGACTACCTGAATTATTACCGGTTGCGTTTTTCGCTATATTTCCAAAAGCAGCACTACCCGTTGTAACACTAACGTAGGGGTCTGAAATAGAGAGCGTTGCATTTACATTAGTTGCATTTATTCCCAAATTAGTCAGCGTATTAATAAGGTTTGCTGTTTCTCCTTTATTCCATATATTATCATTTCCATCGCTAATTTGTTTTTTTACGAGAAGAATGGATGGTTTAGTAGTAGGGTTAACGATTGGCCATGCGATACTAAGCGGTTGTGGGCTATTAATCCAGTCAAAGCCTTGAACTCCCCAAGCAGTACCCCATGAGTTTTTAAGCAACCATGCATTCTGGGAATCATCCCAACCGCATATAATCATTGCGTGCCCACCAAGTACTTCTCCCATAATTGGCGTATAAACTCCGCCTTTATAATACAAGAAATCTTTTTTTAGCATATAAGCGGCGGCTACCGGGCCTTCATAAGCTGCATCTTTAAACTCCGACGCGGTCGAAGATTGATCCCAGTCGTATGCTTTTACAACTCTTGATGCCCAGTTAGAACATCTGCCGCTACAAGCTGCATCAATTTCTTTATAAGTAAAACATGCTTCATCAGGAACTCCCGCATACATAAGAAAATTTACTCCTTTAGGTAAAGTTCCACCCATACATCCGCTATTTGCAGTATCGCAAGAAATCATGAACTGTTCGGATAAGTCATAGCTATAATTTGGAGTGCTATTAGCGATATTTATTCTTGATTCAAAAGAGCCTACGCATGCAAAAGCCCAGCATCCACCGCAATCTCCCTGGTCTTTGGCTGCAGTCATCCAGTTTTGTCCGTTTACAGATCTCCAGTCCCACGTAGTTGGAAGACTTTTATTGTGTTTTAACGTACGGGCTTTTTGTTTAACCTGTGTTTCGGGTATAACAGTGCTGAAGAGTTTTTTCTGTTGTTCCGGTGGAAGTTTTGAAACGCTTGTTTCCCCTGCTATCCAAGGGTCACCTCTTTTATGAAGTTCTTCCTGAAGTTGTTTTAAGAATAAGTCTTCTCCAAATGCTATAGGGCTATATATAAAAAGACCTATAAACAAATACATAAAATTTTTCATTTTTCCCCCTCGTGTTTATGTTCTTATATAAAACTATTATTATACTATATGTTACAATATATATAAGTTGTCAAGTGGCAAATTATATATTTTTTGTATTAAAATAAAACCGCCTGAGCACAAAACACGAAAGAACATAGATAAATTTACAAATTGACACTGACAGTTTACAATAAGCAAAAGGTTTTTTATAAAAACAAAGATT
This sequence comes from bacterium, assembly GCA_028688815.1. Taxonomy (GTDB): domain Bacteria; phylum Hydrothermota; class UBA3073; order JACQXS01; family JAQTXJ01; genus JAQTXJ01. Next base: position 15,868 of record JAQTXJ010000047.1, read on the forward strand.
TTTACTTGAAAAACTTGACAACTTCAGGATTATTATAAATAATATGCTTGAATAAAAGATGGGGGCGAAAGTTTCGACAGAGGTAAAGTATTACAGGTCGCATGCCGGGGAGCTAGACCCTGTTAAAACCAGCAAAAGCCATAATTGGCGACTACGCATTTGCAAGAGCTGCATAATAGCAGTTCCGTCCTCTGATTCTTGCCTTTAAGAATCAGACTGCCAAAAGCGGGTCTACCCGAAAATCGGTAGACAGGACGCCGATTTAAGGGCTGGTCTCTTTCGTCTGACTACTAAGAAAGAGATAAGATAAACATAGTAGTCTGGTTTGTTGAAATCCTGTCCGGTGGAGTTTAACAAACAAGATCAAAAATCGGAATAAACATGTAGATGCCTGTATTAAAGTACTTTTGGACGCGGGCTCAATCCCGCCGCCTCCACCACTTTTGTAGGTCCGGTATTTCTGTCTGATAAAAAAATAAAAAGATGTTAAGTTCTCTTTAGATAGATGGTTTTGAAGAACAACCGGACTTTTCCCCATCACAACTAAATAATTCGACTTAAGCAGACAGAAACTAGCAAACAGAGTTATTTTTAGTTCCTGATAACTATTTTTCTATATAACGTTTGGGTAGGAGTTTTTAACTGACAAAAATAAATTCCATTATCTATTTTTTTGCCGCTGTTATCTTTTCCATCCCAGGTAATTATACAAGTCCCTGCTTTCTGTGTCCCTCTAAACAATGTTTTTACCGGCTGACCAACTATATTGTAAATTTTAATTTCTATATTAGAGTTATTGTTTAGTGTGTATTTAATAGAAGTAGACTGATTAAAAGGATTCGGATAACTCTGGGGGGATACCGATAACGTTGTGAGTTTGTTTTCTGCAACAGCAACATCAGTCCACCCCGCAAGTCTTGCCATCATCCACCACAAAGCTTTTCCCTTTTGTTCGCAACTTTCGTAAGTAGTATGAGCGTCCTCGTTCCCATTAAAATGAGAATGTTCCACAGGAATAGTACTGTCGCTATACGTATAGCTTGCAAATTCCCATGATGAAGTCCCCGGATTATACCACCATGCATCCAAATCTGCAAAATCAAATAATACTTTATCGTTTGTCTTGCAATATTGACGAATCTGCTGGTTTCTCATATGACGATTATATCCGCCAGACCCAGTTCCCTGAGCATTTCCTGTCATATAAATAAAGGTTACATTCGGATACTGCGTTTCCAATTTATTCATAGAATCCAGATAAGCCTGAACTTGTGCTACGGAATAATAATCTGCCTGAGTACACCACGACCACATTGAGAGGTTAATAGTAGAATTATGATTAAGAACGGCACGTGTTTGATTCATACCTGATACAGCTTCCCAGTATTTATCGGGGGTTATGTAAGTTTCCCCCTCCTGCCCGTCAAATATACAAAAAGCACCTGCAGTTGTCGGCAGAACACTACTTCCTATGGCAACATTATAAGTATCATTGGATGCTTCAATACGATTAATTCCTGACGTTAACTGCCCGCCGTGAGATGTATGCGCATAATGTAGTTTTAATTTTGCCTGCACAGAATCTATCCATTGAGCAGGAATTTTAGAAAGGTCCGTACAGGTATGATCTATACAAAGATATGACGCTTTATCTCGGGAATACCCGGGAATCGAAAAAATCATCAAAGAAAATCCAACCACCAAAAACTTAAACATTTTATTATTCATCTCTCCCCCTTAGAAACTCTTATCTTTTTATATTTAGAGTTTCTTATCCATTTTTCTGACTTAGTTAGAGTTTGCAACGTAAGGAGCATTATAGTCAAGCTCTTTCCGCCAGAGGCGGATTAGATTGCTATCCCGCTTTGCGGGACTCTAACTTATCCAGTAAGAAGCCCTTTCCCGCCATGGCGGGCTTGGGAATCCGTATCCAAATCTCTGAACTCAACTGGATTCTTCCATTTACTAGACTTTTTATAATATAAGATGCATATTAACTTAAACTAATTATAAAGTCAAATGATTTTTTCTAATGAGAAAAACGGGTGAAATAACTTGCCTTAAGTAAATAATGAAGACTATAAAGGAAATCGAGCAGAAAAAATATATAAAGAGAAATATTGACAGAATCTTTTTTCATAATATATGTGGAATATATCAAAAAAAGGGAAATTATCCAGTGGGGTTGGATAACAAACTCTAAGGGCTAGTACCCAAGAGATTTGTAATAGGAGGGAGAAATGGGTTTTGTGAAATTTTTGCTTTTAGCTATATTGTTGGTAATAGCTTTCTTTACTGCTTTTAGATTTCCAACAGAAAAAGAGAAAAAGGAAAAAGACTTACCTTTCTTTTTAGTAAAGAAACATTCCTTTTCTTTCGGCATTTTTCTTTTCATCATTGGCATACTTTTAATCCCGGCAATTGGATCAATACCAGTAGGTCATCGCGGAGTAGTTGTAAGATTGGGAGCAGTAACGGGCAGAATATTAAACGAAGGTTTTTATATGGTTAAACCATTAATAGAAAACATAAAATTAATGGATGTCAGAGTTCAAGCATATTCTGAAGACGCAGCATCAGCTTCAAAAGATCTACAGGAAGTAAGGACAAAAGTAACATTAAACTATTTTTTACTTCCAAATGTAGTTGCAAGAATATACCAAAACCTTGGTGATGATTACCAGAGGCGAATAATCAATCCCGCTATCCAGGAAGCAGTTAAGGCTTCTACTGCTCTTTATGAAGCAGAAAAACTGATTGTTGAAAGGTCAAGCGTAAGAGACAAAATAATAGAAAACCTGAAAGCAAGATTGGAAATACACGGAATTATGGTAGAAGCATTGTCCATAACCGATTTCTCATTTTCGGAAGAATTTACAAGAGCAATTGAAGCAAAAGTAACGGCATCACAGTTAGCATTAAAGGCTGAAAGAGATTTGGAAAGAATAAAGATGGAAGCGGAACAGAAAATAGCAACTGCAAGAGCAGAAGCAGAAGCTTTGAGATTGCAAAAAGAAATGGTAACCGATAAACTGATTGAATTAAGAAAAGTAGAAGTCCAAAAATTAGCATTGGAAAAATGGGATGGGCACTTGCCGACTTTCGTTGGCTCGGATAATGTTCCAATATTAGCTACTTTTGGAGACATTAAGAAAAGCAAATAAGAATAAATACTTCTGATAGTTTAGATAGTATCGTTGGAAACAAATTACAAAAGCGGAAATATAAAACATTCCAATATAAATTTAGAAAGGAGAAAAATGAGGCAAATTAAATTAATAGGAAGTATCGTTTTTATGATCGTAGCTTTGGCGCTTTCTGCAAGTGCAGGAGTACTAATGATTAGCCAAGCTTCTCCCGATATTACAGATGTTACTGACATTAAAATGTATCTTGATAAAAATTGCATGCGAATAGATACAAAAGCGAGAGGAGAAGAACAGAGTTTTATTTTTAGAAAAGACAAAGAAACATTCTGGGTTGTTAACTACAAAGAAAAATCTTTTATAGAAATGACTAAAAAAGATTTGCGGGTGCTAAAAGCTAAAATGGAAGAGGCTATAAAAGTGATGGAAGAACAAATGAAAAACTTGCCTCCCGAACAAAAAGAGATGCTGGAAAAAATGATGAAAGGGCAAATGCCCGGGAATACACCAAAAATAGTTTACAAAAAGATATCCGCGGGGGAGAAAGTTAACAAATGGGTTTGCAATAAGTATGAAGGATACATAGAAAACAATAAAGAAGAAGAAATCTGGACAACCGATTGGGAAAAACTTGGACTCAGCGTTAATGATTTCAAAGTTATGCAAGACGTCAGCGAATTTATTGGAGAATTTTCTAAAGGGCTCGGAGCTTCTTTTTATAAAGTCGGCATCGAAGAAAACAAACAAAGTTATATTGGGATTCCAATAAAAACGATTAATTATTCCGGCAAAGAAGTAGTTTATACGACAGAATTAAAAGAAATCCAAAAACAGGATCTTGCATCTTCATTATTTGATGTTCCCGCCGGATTCAAAAAAACAGAAATGCCAACAGGGGAAGAATAATTACAAATTTTGGAGTAGGGATTGCGGAGTTTAAACCATCAAAGAATCCTGCCACAGATTTACACAGAAAAGGCAAAAACAACCATTAAAAAGCAGTTCAAAATAATTTATTTTGCTTGTAAATACTTGACAAATCAAGTTTTTAGTACTACTGTCATAAAAAGATATGGAAAGAATAAAAGAGAATATAGAAAAAATAAGAGAAAAAATACATAAAGCCTGCACAAAAATCGGCAAAGATCCTGATTCTGTTGTAATCGTTGGCGCCTGTAAACACAATACTCCTGAAAGAATAGAAGCAGCATATAATTACGGAATCAAAGTAATGGGCGAAAACATAGTTCAGGATGCGCTTGTGAAATATGATGCGCTAAAACATACGGATATAAAATGGCATATGATAGGGCATTTACAAACTAATAAAGT
>JAQTXJ010000048.1 GCA_028688815.1 bacterium
CCAAGTATCAAAAACCCTTTATCTTTATATTTATCATAGAGTTCTATAAGCGCCGGAATTTCAGCCCTGCAAGGAGGACACCACGGCGCCCAGAAATTGACGAATACTACTTTGCCTTTTTGTTCGCTAAGAGTATACTTGGTGCTATCAAGACTATATAATGTAAAATCCGGGGGTATTTGCCTTGAGACATCAGCGATTTTAGTATTTACAGAATTATTGTTTGCCTGGTTAGTCTTTGCACCGCCTTGTTTACATCCCACAAGTAAAATTACACATAATAAAAATATGTTTTTTTTCATTTTCCTCCGTTATTGAATTAACTGGGGGGCATGGATTTGAACCACGATACCAGGCTCCAGAGGCCTGTGTCCTGCCGTTGGACGACCCCCCAATCTTTTTTAAGACAATATAAGAATTTATATGTATTATGAAATATGTCAATTTTTTAATTTGTAAATAAGATAAAAATATGTCACCCCACCAAAGCGGTGTGAAAAGCACAAAAGAAAAAACACGAGATTTATACATACCAAGAAGAAAGGTAATTATTGACAATTTGATATAGGATATTTACATTATTTTTTTAATTAAAAAATAGAATGTATTTTGGGTAGGGTGACGTCACCCAATCTACCCTATATTTATGAATATAAATGGATAAAAAATTTTTGGCAGCCATATTAGTATCTGCGTCTTTGTTTGGTATTAGCGCGCCCGTCTCAAAAATACTTGTTAGAAATATCCCTCCCGTTGCTTTAGCCGGACTTCTTTATATGGGAACATTTATTGGTTTATATATATTTTTTATTGTGAGAAAGCTAATAACAAATAACTCTTATAAAAGGGAAGCTTCCTTAGAAAAGAAAGATTTCATCTGGTTAGCCGGGGCAACGCTTGCAGGTGGAATAATGGCTCCGATAAGTATGATGACAGGACTAACTTTTATTTCAGGTTTTTCCGCATCTCTATTACTTAATCTAGAAGGACTTGCTACCGCTATAATTGCCGTTTTCTTTTTCGGAGAAAATGCAGGGAAACATTTGTGGCTGGCGTTGATATGTATGACTATCGCGGGAGTATTTATAAGTTGGCAACCTGCTGTTGGAAATTTCAATATAGCAGGTCCGCTTTTAATTGCCTTTGCTATGATATGCTGGGGAATTGATAATAACTTAACTCGTAATATATCCGATAAAGACCCTATACAAATTGCAATAATCAAAGGTTTTGTTGCCGGGATAGTATCTTTATCGCTTGGAATGGCTCTTGGGTGGAGAATATCTTTTAATTCCGGGATTTTATTTGCATTACTACTTGGAGCATTAAGTTATGGAATCAGTTTAGTGCTTTTTATCCACGCGCTAAAAGGCTTAGGCGCTTCCAGGACAGGATTGTTTTTTAGTTTTGCGCCTTTTATCGGAGCAATAGTATCGCTTATTATACTTAAAGAATGGATTGGATGGGTAATGTTTCCGGCAGTAGTATTTATGATAATCGGAATATGGTTGATAAGTAGCGAAAAACACTTGCATCTGCATACGCATAAATCAACAATACACACACATTCACATACTCATACGGATGGACATCATTTACATAATCATCCCGAAACGTTTTCCGGTCAACATACTCATCAACACACTCACAGCGATATGATTCACGTTCATCAGCATTTACCGGATACACATCATAGACATAAACACTCGGCATCCGTCGAGGGAGAAGACGTTCCAAAGTAATTGCTATAAAATTTGAAGGGACAATAAAAATGTTAAAAAATTATTTATGGTTTAATGATGAGAAGATAAAAGTAGGATTTACTGAGAAAGATAGAAAATTTTCTAAAGAGACATCCGTTGCATTAAAAAAGGCAATCAAACTTTTGTCGGAATATTTTCTACTGAAAAAGATTTTTCCGCCTGTCAGAGCAGTATTGGTTCCAAATAGAAAGGAATATGACCGTCTTGTTAAAAAACTGCTTAAAGTTGACATAGAACAACCTTCAGACCCAAGTAGAATAGCCCAGCCTCAAAGCACAAACTTGGTGCTTCTTGCTCCTTCCGCATATTCAACGGATTCAATTTATAAGTACTCTGACAAGGAATACAAAAGACTTCTCGTCCATGAAACAACTCATATGTTTGAAGAATATCTTTCGCCAAATATAGAAACATCGCCTAGATGGTGGGGAGAAGGTCTTGCGGTTTGTATCTCAGAACAATGGAAATATGAAGATGAATTTATTCCGCCTGTCATGGAAAAGATTAAAAATAAGAACATCCCGACAATAAAAGAAATTCAAAAAAATGTAAAACTTGCCTACCAGTGGGGTTGGACTATTGTAAAATATATAGAACACTTGTACGGACAGAAGATGATACTCGATATTGTTACGAATTGTGATGATGGCAACGTGATTGGAATAACCGGTAAAACAATTAAAGATTTTGAAAAAGGCTGGGGAAAATACCTACAGAACGAAAAAGGATTTTGGGACGCAGGGCAACACAGATTATCAATACATTAAACATAGGAAACAAAAGAGAGATTCTTCGTCTTCGACTCAGAATGACAGAACGCAGAGACTATCCAGTAAATCCAAGAAGAGCTTAGATTTTTATTTCAAGGAGTTGTTCGTAGTTTCGTATAGTAGTTTCGTCGACTTCCATTACCTTATGATAATTGGGTTCAAACCCTGGTAAACGTTCCATTGCGAATTTTCTTGCAAAGAGTGCTTTTTTGGGGTTTCTTTTTGCTTCGTCCAAAAAGCTGTATGCCATATATAGCAAAAGCGCCATATCAATAAGGGTTCTTGCGATATAGTCACGGAAATCTTTATTTTTAAGTTCCCGGACTTTATCAATTGCTTTGTTAAACATTCTTTCATATTTAAGAAGAACATCATATACGTCTTTAAATTCTCCTTCGTGTCCCTGTGCGGATTTCCTGAATTTTTCAAACTCGGAATCCATTTGTTTGGTCATAATTCCACCGATTGCCGCAACTACCTGAAACTGTGTAGTCCCTTCGTATATGCTTGTAATTCTTGCATCCCTGTAATGTCTTTCCACGTCAAAGTCCTGCATATATCCCGTTCCGCCGTGAATTTGAATTGCATTATAGCAAATCCTGTTTGCTGCTTCCGTTGAATAGTATTTTGCAAGAGGCGTAAACAATTCCACTTTTTCGCTAAGTTTTCTGGCTCTTTCCCTCTGGTTAGCCGGTTTTTCACTGAAGAAATTTTCCTGCTTTTCTTCAAGTGTTTTTTCAATGCTTTCCAGTTCATCAACGATTAAACCCGTATGATAAATTAGCGAACGCGTTGCCTCGATATCCATCCTGTCATTAGTTAACATATCGTATACTGCAGGCAATTCGATAATTTTTTTCCCGAATTGTTTTCTTTCAAGGGCATATTTAAGGGCTTTATTATAAGCCGCCTGGGCTATACCCAACGCCTGGATTGCAACGCCCAGTCTCGCTCCATTCATAAGATGCATTACATATTTAATAAGTCCAAATCGTCTTTTCCCTACAAGTTCACATTTTGCATCATTAAACTCTAATTCGGTAGTTGGTGATCCGTGAATGCCTAATTTATTTTCTATCCTGCGGATTTTCATACCGCCATCTTTTAAATAAAGAAACATAGACAATCCTCGCGCGTCCTGTGTACCTTCCTCGCTTCTTGCAAGAACGAGATGAACTCTTGCTCCTCCATTAGTAATAAATCTTTTAACTCCGTTTAGTTTCCAGCAATTTTCTTTTTCATCAAAAGTTGCTTTTGTTTGGACCGCCTGTAAATCAGAGCCTGCTTCAGGTTCGGTTAAATCCATAGAACCAGTTACTTCGCCTTTACAGAAGAGAGGAAGAATTTTTTCTTTCTGTTCTTCCGAGGCAAATTTGTTAATAGTAACGGCAATGTCCTGAAGCCCATATATGTTCATAAAGCTGGCATCTGCTTCAGATACCATTTCTATGATAATATTATTCACTACGTTAGGAAGGTTTAACCCACCGTATTTTCTTGGCAAAGTTCCGCCTATTAAGTCTGCTTTTCTAAGAGTTTCAAAAGATTGTTTGGTCCCTTCGGCATATTCCACTTCACCCTCTTTATAAAAAGCGCCTTGTTCATCCACGGATTTAGCAAGAGGAGCAATGCATTCGGCGGAAATTTGTCCTACGAGTTCCAATATCCTTTTATAATTATCCATTGCATCTTCATAATTTTCCGGGGCGTAATCAAATCTTTTATGTTCGTTAAAATTATCTTCAAGACTTTCAACTATTTTTTTTATATCTAGGGAGTTAAAATGAAAAAGTCTGTCAGAATTTTCCGTAAAAAAATTTGCCATTTTCACTCCTTTCCCTTATAAGCTTTTATCATCATAGGAATTATCCTATTCAAATCCCCGTTAATTTTATAGTTAGCAATTTTCATAATAGGCGCATCCGGGTCTTTATTAATAGCTATAATTTGTTTTGATTCCTGCATTCCTGCGAGATGTTGAATGGACCCCGATATCCCGCAAGCGATATAAAGTCTAGGTCTCACTGTAACGCCCGTTTGTCCCACTTGATGGTCTTTATGAATCCAACCGCTATCAACTGCAGCACGGGTAGCTCCGACTTCAGCACCTATATTTTGCGCCAAATCTTTTATTAACTTAAAGTTTTCTTTATTCCCAACGCCTATTCCTCCGGACACGACAATTTGTGCGCCTATAAGGTTTACTTTTTTTTCTTCCTGGATTTTTTGTATAATTTCAACGATGAAATCTTCCTGTTTTATTTTTGGCTCCAATGTAATAACTTCACCTTTTCCTGTGCCTGTTGGGAGTATTTCAAGGTTTTTCATAACTCCTGGTCTTACGGTTGCCATTTGAGGATGCATTTCGGGGGTAATAATCGTTGCGATGATATTTCCTCCGAAGGCAGGGCGGATTTGCAATAGCAAGTCTTTATATGCTTGTTTATTTGTTTTAAACTCAATATCGCCTATTTGTAAATCGGTACAATCAGCCGTAAGTCCGCATCTAACTGCCGAAGCGATTCTCGGTGCAAGTTCCCGCCCGATTGAAGTCGCTCCAAAAAGCACAATATAGGGATTATGTTTTTTTATATTCTCCACAAGATTTGTCGTATAGGGCAATGCTTTAAAATCTTTTAATTCCGGGTGGTCTACGATATATACTTTATCGCATCTCATATCAAGAAGCGGTTGAACGTTTTTTTTAATACCGGAGCCCAGCCATATTGCACACAATTCCGTTTTCTGGTTAGAAGAGGACAAACGTACTGCCAATTCTTTACCTTTGGATAGGAGTTCTTTACTAACATCCGCAATATCTTTATTAGTATTTTCAATATAAACCCATATTTGTTTTTTATTCATTTAGACAATGTGTTCTTTTATTAATTCCTGTATTAATGTTTTTATTCCTTTTTCGTTTGGTGGTATTTCTTTTGTTTCCTTAGTCTCAAGGGTAACATAATTAATTTTAAAAACTTTTGTAGGGGACCCTGAAATTCCACACAAGATAGGGTTTGCATTTATATCTTCCATGTTCCATTCATTTATCAGAAGCCTGTTTTGTATTAGAGTTTCTTCGGAATAGCGCTCAGGAGATAAATATTTCAAGGTGTTTGAAACTTTAGTAAGTTCACTGTTTGATATGGCTTTTTTAAACTTTGCCATTTGCTTTATGGAAGGAAACCTTGGAGTATTGGAAGTATTATTAACTGTGATGAGAACGGGAAGTTTTGATTTTAAGACTTCTATCCCGTTATCAATGAGTCTCTTAATTTTGATTTCATTTTTATTTAAGTGTAAAACTTCCTGCATATAAGTAATTTGTGGTATATTCAATTTTTCTGCGACCTGTGGTCCAACCTGAGCAGTGTCCCCATCAATCGCCTGTCTTCCTGTAAATATAATATCAAATTTTTCTATCCTTTTGATAGCCATTGATAAAATATAACTTGTAGCCAGAGTATCGGAACCGGCAAATCTTCTATCGGTTAACAGGATTACTTTATCCGCACCTCTATAAAGCGATTCCCTTAAAATTTCCGCTGCAGAAGGAGGTCCCATAGTAATTACCGTAACTATTGCTCCGTATTTTTCTTTGATTAATAGAGCTGCCTCCAAAGCATTTAAATCTTCGGGATTAAAAATGGCGGGGAGAGCTGTTCTATTAACTGTACCGTCTTCTTTCATTGTCTTAGTTGTAATATCTCTGGTGTCAGGGACTTGTTTTACAAGGACAATAATTTGATACATTTTGCTTTTATATCCTATTTTTTACTTTTTGCAAGCAAAAATTACTAAATAAACAGAAAACATAAGATTTTTACTGCAAGGTTTTTAAATTTTCCTTGCAAAAATTCATTTAAGAGTTATTTTCTAATTTATATATTATGGCTAATTATGATTTAGTAGTTATTGGAGCGGGACCTGCAGGTTCAATGGCGGCTATTGCTGCGGCTAAATCAGGTATTAAAACTCTTTTAATAGAAGAACATCCTGAAGTTGGAACTCCGCTTAATTGCGGTGAAGGCATATCCAAAGAATGGATAACCAAATTTGTAGATATGAAGCCCTCCTGGATTGCCTCGAATATTGACGGCGTGACTTTTACTTCTCCTTCCCGCAGACAGTTGACAGTTTATTATCCGGGTGTCGGTTATATTCTTGAAAGAAAAATTTTTGACCGCGACCTTGCTGGACTTGCCGCGGAAGCCGGTGCTGAAGTAAGAGTTAAAACAAGAGCAATCGGGTTGACTAAAAACGGTATAGATACAAATAAAGGTAAAATAGATACGAAAATAATTATTGGCGCAGATGGAGGGCTTTCAAGAGTCTCCAGATGGGCTGGTATTGATACTAAACTTGAGAAAAAAGATTTTTGGACAACCTGTGAGTATTTGCTTGCGGCTGAAGTAACCGAAAACATAGTCGAACTTATTGCAGGGAGAGAAACTGTTCCCGGCGGATATATCTGGATATTCCCGAAATCAAAATATCTTGCTAATGTCGGAGCCGGAGTGTGTCCTGCGATTACAAAGGAATCTCCCAAAACGGTGCTTGATAACTTTTTAAAGTGGAGATTCAAAAAATACAGCATATTGTCGGAAGCTATGAGTATGGTGCCTTCCAAAGGCGTAAAAACTCTCGTTAAAAATAACGTATGTTTGGTCGGGGATGCAGGCAGGCTGATTGACCCGATTTCCGGCGGTGGTATCGGGAATGCTTTATTGACAGGACAATTAGCAGGCAAAGCTGCAGCCGATGCCATAAAAAAAGACGATATCACAAGGCTTAAGCGATACGAAAAAGATTGGGAAAAATGGGAAGGCAGGAATTTTAAAATTAAACTTCAAGCTCGAAAAATAGCTATGAAACTAAAGGATTCGGACATCGAATTGTTGTTTGATTTCTGTAAAGAAAACTTTGCCGGTCATAATTTGACCAAAATGCCGAACGAAATAGACGTAATTAAAAGCATACTTAAATTTAGTCCGCGATTTTTAAAAATGGGTTTTAATTTGCTCAAAAGCTAAAATAATTCTCCAGTGATACATTTTCTTGATTATATATTTTTAATGCGTCCAACTCTTCTTATCCCTGGTTGGACTTTCTTTCTGATCGGATTTTATAGAACAGGCTTATCCCAACATGTACCCGTACTGGCTTTTATTTCCGCTACCCTTATGATGGGCGGGATTTATGTCATAAACCAGATTATGGATATTGAATCAGATAGGATAAATAAAAAACTTTATCTCCTGCCTGAAGGATATATTTCCGTAAAACAAGCGTGGATAGAAGCTATCTTGTTGTTTGTACTTGCTTTTGTATGCGCCATTCCGTACCCTTTTCGATTCAAAGTGCTCTTATTTATATCTTTCATAGGTGGAATTCTATATTCTGTGCCGCCGTTTCAGTTTAAAGGACGTCCGATCCTTGACCTCTTCTCAAATTCTTTCGGATATGGGCTGGTTGCTTTTTCACTTGGATGGTCTGCAGTGAAACACATTTCATTTAATACCATTTTATATTCACTGCCTTATTTGTTTGCGGTCGGAGCAGTTTTTATAAATACTACCATCCCGGATATGGAAGGTGATAAAAAATCAGGGAAAATAACTACCGGAGTGTTGATGGGGAATAATGCATATTTGTTTTCAACTATATTGGTTATAATTTCGTTCATACTTTCTGTTTACTTGAAAGATTGGTTGTGTGGAATTACTTCTATTATAGCAATTCCGTTGTTCTTGTTTGCTTATATAAAGCGTAATTTAACTTATTGTTTTTTTTCCATAAGGATAAGCGCACCAATTCTTGTTCTTTTAATAGCTGTTAAATTCTTATGGTTTGCTATAGTACTGGCTGTTATATTTCTTGGAATGAGAATGTATTACAAATATAGGTTTAATATAATATATCCAAAAATAAATGATTGACAACAGGGAATTTATATATATCTAATATAAGATAAATGATGATACTATTTTGTTTGCTCCTTGGACTCGGAGATACATATTTGAACGATTTTATGGGACTTGGTGTTGGTGCAAGAGCTCTCGGGATGGGAAATGCATTTGTCGGGCTTGCGGATGATGCTACGGCAGTTTATTGGAATTCGGCAGGATTGGTAAAAGTTAAGAAAAAAGAGTTGTTTTTAATGCGTTCCGGGGATTTTGATGGGGCGATAACATTAAATAGTGGTATGTTTGCATATCCCTTGAAAAAATGTACTATTGGAGCAGGTATTTATATGCTTTCTGCGCCGGATATTCCTTTAACTGATACAATTGCGACAGATGTACCTATATATACGGGGAAAATTAATGCAAAAGATTGTATTTATTATGCTGCTTTTGCTCTTCCGATTGCTTCAGTAAATTTCGGATTGACTCTAAAATATATATACAGAAGCTGGGTTATTGCCAGCGCTGAAGGTGTTACCATAGATTTTGGAATGAATTCAAAATTTAATGGCATTAGTTATGGCGCAAGTGTAGAAAATTTAGTAACAACTCCTTTGTATTGGTCTGACACACTTAGTACGAATGATAGACTACCCGTTATGTTAAAATATGGCGTAGCTTTAGAACATAATCTGGCTAATGCTAACTCCAAAGTAAATATCTGCTTGGGATTTGATACTTCATTAAAAGATAGGATTGCAGAATTTACTTCTTTAAATACTGATGCCTATTTGGGAATGGAGTACTGGTGGAAACAACAGCTTGCTTTACGAATCGGTGAAGATAGGGGGAATCTTACTTTAGGTTGCGGAATAATTTATCAAAATCTTAAAGTGGACTATGCTTTCAAATTTCATCCTGATCTTGGACTCGTAAAAAGATTATCCGGGTCGCTTTGTTTTTAATACTTCAGAAGTTCTTTATAATTAGTTCTATAATTTTATCTTCTGCCTGTTTTATTTTTGGCGTATCTAGAACGTAATTGTCCATCATAATTGAAAACACAATCAGATTCTTGTTTTGTGTATATGCATAGCCTGCAAGAGAACTCACGGAAAGCATTGTACCTGTTTTTGCCCGAACATTTCCTTTGCATTCGCTTGTGCGTAATCTGTGTTTCAATGTCCCGTCTACCCCTGCAATTGGCAGGGAGCTTATAAACTCATTTCTTATGCCCCATTCCGATATTGCAGAAGCAAGGACTTTTACGAGCCCATGAGGTGAAATTAAATTATATCTTGATAAACCAGACCCGTCAAATATTCTGATTTCATCTTTTGATAATCCGATGTCTTTTAATAATTTATATACCTCGTTTGTCCCTTTTTCAAATGACCCTGGTGGCGTTCCGCCTTTGGCTCCTACGGCTTTTAAAATATGTTCTGCATAAAAGTTATCGCTGTTCTTGTTCATATAGTATATAAGGTATAAAAGTGGATTTGATGAGTGTGTGCAGATGTTTTTGCAGCTGTCTTTAACTATACCTTTAACAACTTTTCCAGTTATTGTAATTCCTTTTTTCTCTAACATTTCCTTTAATATTGTTGTCATATAAGCGGCAGGATTGTCTACATTCCTTGTGAATTCCCCAGATGCGCTGGAATCACCTTTTAGTATAATGTAATTTTTATCATCAGTAGATTTTAAATTGATTGTTAATCCTATTTCATCTGATTTTGTGGAATCAAGCACGGTAAAATAATTCGTTTTAGGATATAAAGATATTTTTTTGCCTGATTTGCTGCTCGGTTTTATCAGTATTGAAATATGGTTTTTATTTAAAGATATCGCGGATACTTTAGGCGCAACTAAAGATGTTTTAGGCTCGTTTACCCAACCTTTGCCACATTCTTCTTCACGGAAATATGAGTCGTCATAAATAATGTCATTTATTGTAATTATACCGTAATCCGATATAATATCCGTAAGTTCTATAATATCCGAAAGATTGAGGTCGGGATTCCCGTAACCTTTGATAAAAAGGTTTGTGTCATCGTAAAAAACTTCTGTGTTAAATGTATAATCTGCACCTAATACCGTTAATGCAGTTAAAGAAGTAAGAATTTTAACATTGGAAGCAGGCATAAAAAGAGCTTCGGAGTTTCTGGAATATATTATTGTTTGGCTGTCTACGTTCATTACTTCAAGTCCGAAATTTACTTTTTGTAGCCCGTTTTTTACGATAATATCGGAGAATTCAGACTCGAAGTCCGCATAAACATTTGTCGGTAGGCAAGATAGCAATAGGGGAGAGGCAAAAATTCCTATAATTAAAAAGGATATAAATCGTTTTCTTTTTTTTAACATATTTAACTGATTAAACAGGGAAAAAACTAATCATTTGGCACACAGCAAAGGAACCTGAGTGAAGTGTTGCCGGTATTCCTGAATTGGTGTATTTTGTCCCCGGGAACAAATATGCAATAGTCTTTTCTGAAAATATGTTCTTTCCCTTCGCATACAAAAATACCGGTTCCTTCCAAAATGTATACTTCGTGCTCAAATGCGTGAGTGTGTAAGGGGGTATTCCCACCCGCTTTAATTTCGAATAACCTCATTGCAAAATTTGGTGCACCGTCAGTTTTGGCGATGAGCCATTTCATATATGCATCTTTTGCACCTTCCATTTTTACTTCTGCCAACTGGACATCCGAGCAGTTTAATAATTTCATTTTACCCCCTTAATTTTATAATTTTAGTGATAAACTTTTTTAGTGTAAGTAAATTAGAGTATATTTTTTATAAGTCAATTGTTTTTTTACGTATTGAATGATTAATTTAGTAATTGCTTGCTATGACTAAGTATTTAAAAAATTAACGAGGATAAAAGAATTTAATCGTAATTGGAAATTAGTAAAATTCTTACGTATGCCTATACTTTACGTCCCTAATTTCTAATTAATAATTAATGAAAGTTACTGCTGGTCTAACGTGAAGTGCTTGACTGACAGTACAACTGATTTATAATCAGCAGAATATCCGTGTTTGATTTCAAAGTTTTTTGTTTGCCCTGCCGGAACACTTTCCGAACAACTTGCAGAGTCTGTGCTTAGTGTTTTATTTGCTGCATCCTGGTATTTTGCCAGAACTGTGAAAGAAGTGATTGTTTTATCCCCTGTGTTTTTAATTTTTCCATTGATAGAAGTATATTTGCTGTTCTTCTTATCTGCTTTCCATTCCCAGTCATCCGGAATCTTAATTTTGTCCGTATAGTTTTCTAATTCTATTTCATTTTCCTTTTCTTTTATAGTTGCCAATAATTCTTTTCCTTTATCCGTATCTTTGCAGTATTTATTGATTAAATCTTTCGCTTCTTCATATTTTCCTGCTCTCATTTGAGAAAGAATTTCTGCCTGTTGAGCTGTTTCTCTTGCATTTTTTGTAACAGAATTAAATATTTTAATTCCTCCTACGATAACTACTAAAATTACAACTATCCAAATAACGCTTTTCATTTTCCCCCCTTTACACAATATTCTATTTATCAGATTATTGAAAAGATTATGTTTGTCAAGTTTTTTTGATGTTATATATAGTAGGTTATTGCTCAAATCATTTTTTTTATGTTTTTATTACTAAGGAATATCGGGTAATTTGTTTTTTTTCTTGACTTTTGAGTTTAAGTTTTTAAGTTGTAGAGTATTTTATTTAAGAAATATTTTTATTTTACAAGGAGGTAAAATGAAAAAAGTATACCTAATGACGCCGGGGCCAACTCCTGTGCCAAGTGAAGTAAGGTTAGCAGAAGCACGAGAAATTATTCATCATCGCACAAAAGAGTTTTCAGATACTATAAAAATAGTTTCAGAAGGCCTTAAACCTATTTTTAAGACAAAAAACTCCGTGTTTACTTTTGCAGCTTCAGGAACCGGGGCAATGGAAGGTGCCGTTTGTAATTTACTATCAAAAGGCGACAAAGCGTTGGTAGTTAAAGGTGGTAAATTTGGAGAAAGATGGGGTAATATTTGCAAAGCTTATGGAGTAGAAGCAATCTCAGTAGACATTGAATGGGGCGACGTAGCAGATCCTGCAGTAATTAAAAAACATTTGGACGATAATCCGGATATTAAAGTTGTATTTGCTACACTTTGTGAAACAAGTACCGCTACCGAATTTCCTATAAAAGAATATGGTGAAGTTATAAAATCAAGACCAAATACTTTATTTGTTGTTGATGCAATATCAGGACTTGCAGCTTGTGACATTCAGGTTGACAACTGGGGAGTAGATGTGTGTGTGTCAGGTTCACAGAAATCACTTATGTTGCCGCCCGGATTGGCATTTGCATCTGTAAGCGATAAAGCATGGCCATTTATGGATAAATCTAATTTACCGAAATTTTATTTTGATTTCAAAAAAGCTCGCAAAGCACTTGAAAAATCAGATACTCCATTTACACCGGGAGTTTCTTTGATTATGGGATTAAAACAAGCATTGGAAATGATAAATGCAGATGGTGGAATAGATAAGGTTCTTGAAAGAGTTACGGTTCTTGGAGATGCTACACAGGCAGCTATGAAAGCACTCGGCTTAAAACTTATTTCAAAACATCCTGCAAAAGCTCTTACGGGAATTTTTGCGCCGGACGGAGTGGATGGCAAAGAACTTAAAAAGACTCTCGAGAAAAAATATGGCGTTATGGTAGCAGGCGGACAGGACCAATTTGAAGGAAAAGTAATAAGACTTACACATCTTGGTTATATCGGTCAGTTCGATATTCTTACAGCAATAGCGGCAATTGAATTATCGCTTCACGATTTGAAACATCCTGTTGAACTTGGTAAGGGCTTAAAAGCAGCTCAGGAAGTATTTGCTAAAGCTTCTATATAATTGATTTATAACGGATGTTAAAGGGGGAATAATGAAAATACTTATAGCTGATGGACTTGATGCCCAGGGGATTAAGGGGTTACAAGCAATGGGACACCAGGTGGAAGATTTGTCTGCATTACCTAAAGAAGAACTGGTGACTAAAGTAGCGGATTTTGATGTTTTGGTTGTTCGCAGTGCTACTAAAGTTCGCAAGGAAATGATAGATAATATGAAGATTATGAAGATGATTATAAGGGGCGGAGTTGGAATGGATAACATAGATGCGGATTATGCGAAATCCAAGGGAATAAAAGTTGTGAATACTCCCGGGGCATCGTCTGCTTCCGTTGCGGAATTAGCACTTGCCCATATGTTTGCGTTATCTAGGGGAATAGCTAAGGCTACAAAATCCATACAGGGCGGACAGTGGGAGAAAAAAGCATTTAAAGGTACTGAAATATCGGGAAAAACGCTTGGTATAATAGGAATAGGCAGAATCGGGCAGGAACTTGCAAAACGTGCAAATGCACTCGGAATGACAGTTTTAGGGTATGACCCGAATGTTAAAGGTACCGGAAGTATAAAAAATGCAACTTTTGATGAATTATTACAAAGCTCGGATTATATATCAATACATACGCCATTGACAGCAGAAACCAAACATTTTATCGGAAAAACGGAATTTGATAAGATGAAAAAAGGCGCAATTGTCGTAAATTGTGCCCGTGGTGGAACGGTTGATGAATCAGCATTGTTAGAAGCTTTGAAAAGCGGTAAATTAGCAGGCGCCGGGTTAGACGTATTTGAAACAGAACCTCCTGCAGCAAGCGAATTGTTGAGTTTCCCGAATGTTACACTTACTCCGCATATCGGAGCTCAGACCGGGGAAGCGCAAACAAGAATAGGCGAAGAAGTAGTGAAAATCATTAAACAAGCTTAGTATTTTTGAGAATTATAATAAATGGGCGGGAGAAAAATCCCGCCCATTTATATTTTGCTGTCTAAGAGGGTCTTTTCTTTTTTCCGTGTCCATCTCCAATTTGTCATTCCCGCCTGCCTGCCGTAGGCATGGCGAAAGTTGTAGATCCCGCTCTAAGGAGGATCGGTGACGGAAATCTTTAAAATACCATGTCCTATGTTTTTCCGTCTCAGGTGAAGCGGTGAACATCTATTTTGTTATATCAAGACTGCTATCAGGGGAATTATTTGTATATTTTTTAAGTAATTTATTTGTTTGTTTTATATTGCCGATTTCATTTGATGTGTTTGCTATAAGTTGTCGGAATAATTTTAAATTATCTTCCTCAATTAGTAATATTTTTTTGGACATTTCTGTTGAAGGCTTACTTGCTTGTAATAATTTTTTTATCAACCCTTCTCTTTTGTTTAATATTTCCTGTAATTCATGGAGGTTTTCAAAACTTTCACAGGCTTTTTTAAGTGCAGTGTTTAAAGATTGCGTTATTTCCAACATTTGTATATGAATGGCAAGGTTTATCATATTTAGTTTTTAAAGTTTCGCATCTCTCTTTCAAGTTCACGTTTTTTAATCGTATCTCTTTTTTCGTATTGTCTTTTCCCTTTACATAAAGCTATACAGAGTTTTGCTTTCCCGCGTTTATTGAAGTACAAGCTTAATGGTATGAGCGCAAATCCTTTTTCGCTGACTTTTCCCGTCAGGTAATTTATTTCTTTTTTATGTAAAAGTAGTTTACGTGTTCGTTTGGAATCTAACATAGTTCTTGCTTTATCATAATGTGTGATATGCATTCCCATAACAAAGACTTCGTCTTTTATAATCCTGCAAAAACTATCTGCAAGAGAGGCTTGCCCTATCCTTATGGATTTAACTTCCTGCCCTTCCAATGAAATCCCTGCTTCGTATTTTTCAATAACGGTATATTCAAAAAAGGCTTTTTTATTGTCTACTTTCATATTATTCCGTTATTGCAAAACTTGCATATCCCACGACATATGCCGTTTTTACTCCCGTAATATCCCCGGAATTCGTTAAATTCAAAAGACTTATTTTGTTGTTTTGTAATTTCTTTTCTACAAGCATTGTAGTTACAATCGGAGCACCTCCGCAGGCAGCGCTATTCTTGTAAAAATGATTGTAAAATTCTTCTATATTATTGTAAGTAATAAGCTTTGCTGATTCGGTTGTGCTTTCCTTGCATTCTTCATAATTGTGCCCATGATAAAAGTCGGAAGATGCTATAATCAAAACTTTTTTTGTGTTCCCTATAGCATTGAGTATTGCATCTGCAAGTATATTACAGGTTGAGAAATCGTAACTTCCCATACATATAGGCACAATTTTGAAATTATCAAGAGTTACCTGTAAAAAAGGAAGCATAACTTCTATCGAATGTTCCTCCAAATGTGGTTCTGTAGCATCAATAATATGCGAATCAAAAGAAATAATTTTATCCGTTAGATTTTTATCTATTTCGATATTTCCTAAAGGGGTCTTAAAACTGCCTTCAGGATATACGGAAATGCCATCAAAAACTGCGCTGTGAGACGGCCCAATTATTATAACGGAATCGTATTGTTTGTTCTGGATTTGTTTAAATGCATAGGCTGCAGTTTTACCGGAATAAGTATATCCTGCATGAGGAACGATAAGAGCGTGAACATTTTCTTTTATATCGGGAATATTTTTATTTTCAAAGAATGAAAGTATCATATCTTTCAACATGGAAGGATTCCCGGGGTAAAACTGGTTTGCGACTACAGGTTCTCTTATATTCATATTATTCTCCGAATACTTGTGTTTTATAGACAAGGAATTTAGCGCCTTGTTTCCATGCATCTACCGGTAATCCTGCTTTCTGGGAAAGGTAATAAAAAGTTTCTTCTTTTGTCCATTTTTGTTCTGTCGGGACTTCAGGCAAGAAGGTCGAAGCCCTGCCGTTTTTTTCCATAATAATACCGTGAACTCCGAGTTCGTATTCGCTCGTATCTTTTATTTCATAAACATTAGTAAGGTATACGGATATTTTGATTTTTATGTTGGTAAGTTCTTTTTCCGTTAGCGGTGGAAACCTGAAATCCTGGAATGCGGATGCGAGAGCCATTTCCGGGACTAATTCATAAAGCGGGGTATCTGATTCGTGATGACCAATACAACCGCGGAGGTCGTCATCTTTAGTTAACAAGGTAACAAATACGCCTCGTTTTTCACTTAAAATAGGAAAAGCGGGTTTGAATTTTAATATTTCTTTTTTCTTTGCATAACTTTCTATTGTGTTTCTTGCCATTTTGAGCAATTCTTTTTGTGCTTGCGTATCAAGCGGTTTAAATTCCGTTTTAGTGTTTTTTATAAAAGCAAAACTGCTGTATCCCACAATCCACCCCCCTTTTTGACCTGTTACATCTCCTGAATTTGTTTTATATAAAGGAATAACATTTGTTGCATTTAATTCTTTACAGATAAGCATTAATGTTGTTGTTGGTGCGCCTCCACAGGCTATATTTTTATTTATGAATGCGGAATAAAAGTTGTCAATATTGTAACTAGAAATCAAACTGCAAGCTTCGTTTACGCTTGTTTTACATTCTTCATAATCATAGCCATGATAAAGGTCAGAGGAGGCTACGATGAGGACGTTTTTCCCTTTAGTTGTCTTAATAATAGCATCTGCGAGGATTTTGCAAGTTTCGTAAGAATGGTCGGTCATAATTATGGGAACGATTTTAAGGTTATTGCCAAACACTACTTGCAGAAAAGGTATTTCAGCTTCTACCGAATGTTCATCCGTGCCTGTTTCGGGGATGGGGTGAAAAATTTCATTGCAGGCAATAAGCTCTTTTGCCATAGAAGTATTTATATCTGTAGTTTCGATAGGAGTTTTGTATGCATCTGCGCAATCAACGTAAATTCCTCTAAGAGTTAAATCCGGGATGGTGTTACTTTTCGGCGGATGTTTTGGACCTATAATTATTACTGTTTCATAAGTTTTTCCGATAAGTTGTTTAAATGCATAAGCTGCGGTCTGCCCGGAAAACTCATATCCTGCGTGAGGCGCAATAATGCCATATATCTTGTCTTTAATGGTTTGTTCGGATTTTACATTATTAAGAAATGTTTGGATTGTATTTTGTAACTCTGTTTTGTCTGCAGGGTACCACATTCCTATGACTGCAGGTTCCCTGACTAGCTTTTTGGGGGTATCCGCACTGCATCCGGATACTATTAAAACACCTAATAATACGAAACTTGGTATCATCTGTGTCAATTTTTTGTTAAAATTCAATTTTATCTTTAATAAAACACCCATAAAACTATGGAGATTCTTTATTTTGTCAATACATTTCAATGAAATTCATTAACTCGAAGGGATGTTTAAAAACATTAGTTGACAGGAAAAAATTCTTGATTATTATGGTATCCTATTTATTAAATATGGAACTTTTTGCTTTATAAAATCTAAAATTGAAAACAAGTAGAAAATATTATAAATAAATGTACGACTTAGAAGGAGGGGAGGCTAAATGGCTACGTTAAAGGAAAGATTGAAGGAACAAATCCCTGTAATGAAAGAGGACATCAAGGCAATGGTTAAGGCTCACGGGGATAAAGTTGTATCGCAGGTGACTCTTGCCCAGGTTTACGGAGGGATGAGAGGAGTAAAAGGTTTAATATGTGATACTTCGGATGTGCCACCTGAAAAAGGATTAATAATAAGAGGGCATCCGGTAGCAGATTTAGGTAGTAAATTGTCAGAAGAGGCTTTTTATTTATTATGCACGGGTGAATTACCCGATAAAGCTGCTATAGAAGATATGAAAGCAGAATTCCAAAAACGCGCAAAAGTCCCGGCTTATGTATGGGCTGTTTTAGAAGCATTACCTAAAGATGCACATCCTATGGCAATGTTCAATACTGCAGTTCTGGCGATGGAAAAAGAATCAATATTCAGAGACAAATATACCAAAGGAATGAGAAAAGAAGAATATTGGGATGCAACACTGGAAGATTGTTTGGATTTATTAGCTAAATTACCCGAAATTGCAGCGGGAATATATAGAATGAAATTTGGAAAAGGCAAAAAGATTCCATCGGATCCTAAATTGGACTGGGCTGCAAATTATGCTCATATGATGGGAATAGATAGTCCAGATTTTGCAGATTTAATGCGCCTTTATATGGTTTTGCATTCTGATCATGAAGGTGGAAACGTAAGCGCTCATACCTGTCATTGCGTAAGTTCCGCATTGTCGGATCCGTATTATGCGATATCTGCCGGATTGAATGGATTAGCAGGTCCTTTACACGGATTAGCAAATCAGGAATGTCTTGGTTGGATTCTTATGGTAAAAGATAAATTCGGTGGAGTACCAAGCGATGAACAGCTACGTCAATTCGCATGGGATACCCTTAATTCAGGTAAAGTTGTCCCGGGTTATGGACATGCAGTATTAAGAATTACAGACCCGAGATTTGCTGCTTTCAAAGCTTTTGGTAAGAAAGCTTGCCCGAATGACCCGATATTCCAGATAGTAGAAAAAGTATATGACATCGTTCCGAAGGTATTGACGGAACACGGCAAAGCAAAAGATCCATGGCCAAACGTTGATGCAGCATCCGGAAGCTTGTTGTATTTCTTCGGAGTCAAGGAATTTGAATATTATACGGTATTGTTCGGAGTATCAAGAGCACTCGGAATGTGTGCACAGCTTGTTATGAGCAGAGCATGGGGCGAATCAATTGAGAGACCGAAATCAGTTACCACGAAGTGGATGAAAGATAATATAGCAAAATAAGTTGTTTATAAAGCGAGCCTTGTAGAATTTTATATTTTACGAGGCTCGTTTTTTTTGTCTTTTTTCCCGTAGGGAACAGGCATGCCTGTTCCCTACATAAAAGATCATAATATTCAATAGGGTGCTTCGTACTCAGGAAAATTAGTGGTTTGGGATTAGATGTCCTGTGATTTTTCTATTATTGCTTGCGCGATTGCTGCCTGTCCAAGAGATATTCCACCATCATTCGGAGGTACAAGCGAATGCGTATAAACTTCAAAATCCTCTTTTTTTAATAATTTAACGGTAATCTCAGTCAAAACTTTGTTTTGAAATACACCGCCCGATAACGCTACTCTACTTATAGCATATTTATTTCGTATGTTTATGCACCCATCTTTTACTATATGAGCCATTGTAGAATGAAACCTTGCAGATATTTTCGCAGGAGTTGATTTTTTGACTTCAGCCATTATTTCGCTGATAGCAGGGGAAATATCTATTGTGTCTTCTTTTATAGT
>JAQTXJ010000049.1 GCA_028688815.1 bacterium
TTTTTTTACGACAGTATTATCTTTTGTTTCTTCTACTAATTTACCGCTTATGTCGTAAATCGTTATTCGTGTACTCGTAGATTTGTCCCGATTTCCGATTTCTGAATAAGTAATAATTGTAGCTGAAGTAAACGGATTGGGATATGCCTCTATTTTTAATATTTGATTTTTAATATTTGATTTTTCTTCTACCCCTGTTCCCGTAGAATACCAGACATCGCTATAAGAAGCACTATTATTGGCTCCGCCTATTACCCACATTTTATTGTCAAACGATAAAGCAGTATGTGCAGCTTTTGCCGCCCATCCAACCGTTCCTGTTGCTTGTGTCCAGTTTGCACCATCACTGGAATACCAGACATCGTTAAAATAATTAAGCGTATCTTCTCCTCCAAATATCCACATTTTATTATCAAAAACAGTTGTTCCAAAAAAGTCTCTCGGTGCCCACCCTGCTGCAGCAGTTGCCTGGAACCAGTTTGCGCCATCCGTAGAATACCATACATCATTGCAATCATTCCCGTCAACGGAAGCAAACCCTCCTATTACCCACATTTTATTGTCAAATACAAGCGCCGAATGAGAAAACCTCTTTGACCATCCAGCCGCTGCGGTTGCCTGCGTCCAATTTGCACCATCCGTGGAATACCAAACATCGTTACAACCTGCACCATCGGTAGCTCCTCCAAGTATCCACATTTTATTATCAAAAACTACGGATGAGTGCGAACCTCTTGCCACCCACACCGCGGAACTTGTTGCCTGTGTCCATCCTGCCCCATCAGTAGAATACCATACATCATTGTAAAAAATACTGTTATAAATTCCTCCAATTATCCACATTTTATTGTCGTACACTACAGATGTATGATCCCATTTTTTTGACCATGCCGTTGAAGCAGCTTCCTGTGTCCAGTTCACTCCATTAGTGGAAGACCAAACATCTTGGCAAATAGTTGAACCAGCAAAATTATTTCCTCCCAATACCCACATTTTACCACCAAAAACAACCGACGTATGAGCACCTCTCCCTGCCCAACCTGCAGAACCGGTCGTCTCTACCCAGGTTATTCCAAATAACAAATTACAAAGTCCAAAACTACAAAACATACTCAATACTGTTTTCCTTATAAAACTAATCTTTCCCATATATCCTCCTACTTAATATCTACAAAATGTTATTCTATTTACTTTATAGTACTATGCCAACTAAAAACTTATTTGTCAAATTAAATATGCAAGAGAAGATGCTTAATTAACTTATAACAAACTCTTTCCGCCTCTGGTGGATTAGAGGTTGTTATCCAACTCTGTTACAGACTCTCTCCTGAAAGTCCGATTCAGGCGGATTATCCAGCTTTGCAGGGCTGGACTTAACTAACTCCAATACTTAACAGTTTCTTATAATTCTCTATCATTCATATTTTAAAGTTGACTTTATTAACTTTTATGCTTTTATACCATATATATGGTTTATCAATACCTTATCAAAACTATCCGCCAAAAGGGCTCGGCTTTTTTTACTCTGCTTGACCCGGGAGACAAAATCACCGGAGACTCCGTTAAATCTATATGTAAAAATGGAGCTGATGCTATACTTGTCGGAGGTAGTTTTATTGAGAACTCTGATTTTATAGAAAGAATGAAAACCATAAAATCCAATTCTACCGTTCCTGTGATTATATTTCCCGGTGGAGCAACACAGGTATCTAAATACGCTGATGCTATTCTTTTCACTTCTCTACTTTCAGGACGAAACCCGGAATATCTCATCAGTGAACAAGTTAAAGCCGCCCCAATAATAAAAGGATTAAAACTGGAAGTCCTACCGACAGGATACTTGCTTATAGAATCAGGCGCTTCAACCAGCGTTCTATTTATGAGCAATACAACTCCAATACCTCGTTCCAAACTGGATATCGCAAAATCCCATTCCCTTACTGCACAGTATTTTGGTATGAAATTCGTCTATCTCGATGCAGGCAGCGGCGCTAAACAGTCCGTACCGGACGAAATGATAACGGCAATCAAAAACTATGTGGATATCCCCATTATAATAGGCGGAGGGATAAAAACTCCTGAAGATGCAAAATCAAAAGCAAAAGCCGGCGCATCCTGTGTAGTAATCGGTAATGTAATACAAAAAAATCCTGAATTAGCTAAAAAATTTGCCGACGCAATTCATAAATAAAAAGGAGAACTATGAAAGGTATTATTCTTGGTGGAGGACTTGGAACAAGGCTCTACCCGATGACAAAAATTACAAATAAACACTTGCTTCCTATATATGATATGCCTATGATATATTACCCAATATTTACTCTCGTAGAAGCGGGGATCAATGAAATTATACTCGTAACCGGTGGCAACTCGGCAGGCGAATTCTTAAGATTATTGGGCGACGGCAGACAATTTGGTATTAAAACTTTGTCTTATACTTACCAGGAAAAAGAAGGCGGTATCGCTCAGGCGATGATGCTTTGCTCGGAATTTATAGGAAATGAAAAATGTGTGGTTATACTCGGCGATAATATTCTTGACGGAAGTATAAAAAATGCAGTAAAAGATTTTCAAAAAGAAAAAGGCGCAAAAATAATATTAAAAGAAGTCCAGAATCCATCAGACTATGGTGTTCCCGTGATTGAAGGCAATAAAATTAAAGAAGTAATAGAGAAACCCAAAAATCCTCCGAGCAATTATGCAGTCATTGGGGTATATATGTATAATCCTGATGTATTTGAGATTGTTAAAACCTTGAAACCATCTGCAAGAGGTGAACTTGAAATATCAGACGTAAATGACTGGTATGCAAAACAGGGACAATTAACCTATGAAATATTTAAAGGCTGGTGGGGAGATGCAGGAGTATCCGTTGATACGCTTCTCGAGGTAAATAATTATGTCGCAAAAAGAAAAAAAGAGAATCCTGATTACTGGTGCTTCAGGAATGTTGGGCAAAGCGCTGGTCAATAAATTCCCTAATTATACCATTATTCCAACTGACCTGCCAAATCTTGACATATCAAATTCAAACGCTACACAATTAATCATTAATAAATCCCCTGATTATGTTCTCCATCTCGCAGCTTATACTGATGTAGATGGTTGTGAAAAGAATACCGAATTTGCCGAAAAAACAAATGTAGAAGGCACAAAAAATGTAGCTCTTGCCTGTAAAACACTTAATATCCCTCTTCTCTATATTTCTACTGATTACGTATTTGATGGACAGAAACAAACTCCCTATAATGAATGGGATAAAACTAACCCCATAAGTGTTTATGGAAAAACTAAGGAAGATGGAGAAAAAGCGGTAAAAACTTTATTAAAAAAATACTGGATTGTCAGAACATCCGGCTTATATGGAAAAGAAGGCAAAAACTTTGTTGATACTATAATAACTAAAGCAAAAGAATTAAAGTTTCTCAGAGTAGTAAATGACCAGTTCGGTTCCCCTACTTATGTAGAACACTTATCTACAGCAATAAAAGAACTTATAAAAACTGAAGAATACGGGATATATCACGTTACTAATTCCGGGTATTGTACCTGGTATGAATTTGCCAAATCAATTATTAATATTGCAAATATCAAATGTGAAATTCAACCAATAAGTTCTGACGAGCTTTCCCGTCCGGCAAAACGACCTAAAAATTGGAGACTTGCCAACTTTTTTCTGGAAAATACAATTAAAAAAACTCTTCCATCATGGCATTCAGCAGTGAAAGAATATATAAAATCTAATAAGTATGCGAAATAATTTTTTAAAACTAACGAGGTAAAAATGGAAAAAATAAATTCGGAAGTTAAAAAAATGATAGAAGAAAGTATTTCTGTAAAAGAATCCCTAAAGTCGGAAATACCGTTAATAATTAAAGCCGCAAATGCCATAATCAAAAGTCTTCGCAACGGAGGAAAAGTTTTGTTTTGCGGCAACGGAGGTTCTGCTGCGGATTCACAACACCTTGCTTGTGAATTTATCGTAAAATTAACAAAAAAAAGAAAAAGCCTCCCGGCAATTGCACTTACTACAAATACTTCTCATTTAACGGCAATTTCTAATGATTTTTCATTTGATGATATTTTTTCCCGCCAGATTGAAGGACTCGGAAGAAAAGGCGATGTTTTAGTAGCAATCTCAACTTCAGGCAACTCTCCCAATATACTCAAAGCGATAGAATCGGCTAAATCCTTAGGAATGTATACAATTGGACTTACAGGAGCAAAAGGAGATGCCTTCGCAAAAAAGGTTAATATCGGAATAAAAGTTCCCTCATCCAGCACACAAAGAATACAGGAATCTCACATACTTGTCGGACATATAATATGTGAACTTGTGGAAACAGAATTTTGTAATAATTAAAATCTTGAAACTCAAAGCTTACGCAAAAATAAATCTAGGGCTTACAGTTCTGGATAAAAGACCGGACGGGTATCATAATATAGAGACTTTAATCCAACATATTGACTTTTTTGATGAAATAACACTTAAACCTCAAAAAAACGACATTAATTTCATCTCTGACTCTCCCCCATTTGGAGAAGAAAACCTCTGTTTTAAGGCAGCTGAATTGTTTTTTAAAACAACCGACATTAAATCAGGGATCTCAATTAACTTAAAAAAACACATATGGCAGGGAGCAGGACTTGGTGGTGGCAGTTCAGATGCAGCAAGTATACTTATGGGTATGAATAAACTATTTGATACTCCCTTAAAAAAAAATAAGTTATACGAACTTGCATCTCAATTAGGCTCGGATGTGCCCTTTTTTCTTGAAGAATATCCAGCTATTGTTAAAGGAAGGGGCGAAATTATAAAAAGATTGCCTTTTCTTAGTAAACCTATGTTAATCGTCCTGGTTTGTCCTGACTTTCAAATCTCGACAAAATGGGCATATAAAGAAATGGACAAAATAAGATTTGAAAAAAAATTGACAAACAGGAAAAACTATATTAATAAAATAAGAATAAAGTTCTTTGAAAATGATATCAAAGGTATAGCAAATAGTTTATATAATGATTTCGAGAAAGTGGTATTCAAAAAATACCCTGAATTATTAACGGTAAAAGAGAATTTACTGAAAGAAGGTGCAATAGGAGTTTCATTATCAGGTTCAGGTTCCTGTATGTATGGAATCCTTAAAGATAAAAGTACAGACCTGCCTACCGGCAAGGAAAGATTTATTAAGTTGTTTCCGAAGTATTATGTAAATATTATAAGAACAAAAGAAAGGAGAAAAGATGGACGTAACGGAAGCAAAAATCATTGTTAGAAATGACGGTAAGTTAAGAGCTTACGCTTCAATCACAATAGATGAGTGTTTTGTAGTAAGAGATTTGAAAGTAATAGAAGGTCCTAACGGTTTGTTTGTTTCTATGCCGGCAAAAAAGTTAATTGATGGTAGTTTTAGAGATATCACGTTTCCTCTTAATAATGAAACAAGAGAAAAAATAGAGAAAGCTGTCCTGGGGGAATACAATAAAACAGTGAAGATTGAAGAAAATTAGTTCATTTCGGGGGTCGTTCAACCGGCAGGACAGTGGCTTTTGGAGCCATCAATGGTGGTTCAAATCCATCCCCCCGAGGGAGAAATATGGAAAAATTAAAAATTTTCACAGGGAATTCTAATATTCCGTTAACGGAAAAAATATGCCAGTATCTTAAAACTTCCACGTCTTCCGCAACTGTGGACAGATTTTTAGATGGAGAAATTGAAGTTAAATTAGGAGAAAGTGTACGAGGAAATGATATATTCATAATACAATCTACTAACCCGCCGTCAGATAATTTATTTGAATTATTACTTATGATAGATGCGGCAAGCAGAGCTTCCGCAAAAAGAATTACCGCAGTTATACCTTATTTTGGATACTCAAGACAGGATAAAAAAGATGAACCAAGAGTTCCAATATCTTCTAAATTAATTGCTAATTTATTATCTAAAGCAGGCGCGAATAGAGTCCTGACAATAGACTTGCACGCTGCACAGGTTCAAGGATTTTTTGATATTCCCGTGGATAACTTGTATTCTACTCCCATTATTATTGAACATCTTAAACAATTTGACCTAAAAGAGTTCGTTATTGTTGCTCCGGATGTTGGTGGAGCTAAAAGAGCTTCAGGAATTGCGAAAAGAATGGGAAATCTGGAACTTTGTATTCTTAACAAACAAAGACCCTCGCCTGATAAAGCTTATATTACAAACGTAGTAGGAAACGTAGAAGGTAAAAATGCACTTATACTTGATGATATAATATCTACAGGAACAACAATTATAAACGGCGCAACTGCATTAAAACAAAGAGGCGCAAAAAAAGTATATTGTTTTTGTACTCATCCCGTTCTTGCCGGAGGAGCTGTTGAAAAAATAGAAAATTCTGAATTGGAAGCATTGTTTGTTACGGATACAATATTAATAGAAAAACAAAAAAATCTGCCTGAGGGGAAGGCAAGTAAAATAAAAGTGTTATCAATATCCAATTTACTCGGAGAAGCAATAACAAGAATACACAGTGAAGACTCTGTTAGTTCGTTGTTTATTGATTACTAAAAAAAGGAGAAACCATGGAATTAAAAATTGAATCAAGAAATCAGATAGGTAAAACAGGAGTTAAGCAGCTTCGAAAAATAAAAAAAGTTCCTGCCGTGCTCTACAGTAAGGGCAAAAGTTCAATGTACCTGCAGTTGGATGAAAAACAAACAAAATCGCTTCACGAGGGAGAACATATAACTCTTGATTGTGGAGAAAAATATGATGCTTTAATTAAGGAGATACAAATAGATCCTATTGCTATGCGGACAATACATATAGATTTTCAGGAATTAAAAGCTAAAGAAAAAATCAAAGTCAAGATTCCTGTTATTATTGAAGGTGAAGAATTAGTCATAAAACATGGATGGGTAATGGAACGAGGTATGGATGAAGTAGAAATAGAATGTTTACCGAAAGATATTCCCGATTCATTCAAAATAGATGCAGGGAAATTGAAAGATGGCGAATCTCTACATGTTAAAGACTTGCAGGGACTCGTAGGTAGATTTATAACCAAAGAAGATACTCTTCTCGTCTCAGTTAAAATACCTAAGGTTATCGTAGAAGAAACACCGGCAGCTACCACTGAAGCTGGTGCAGAGGCTACAACAGAAGCAGGAACAGGTGCAGAAAAAACATCAGGGGATAAATCTGCTGAAAAAACTATGGATAAATCTGCAGCAAAACCCGGTGATAAAGCTGCTGAAAAACCTGCAGCCAAAAAGCCTAAATCTTAAGTATTTTTTTAGGTGACCTTGCCATCGAGCAATAAGATTTGGAGATTAATACTCTAAATCTTTATATATGGGGAAAAAGCATTTTGTTCCTTTTGGGATACCTTTTATTACAAAAGAAGAAATAGATGAAGTTGTAGATGCTTTACGTTCAGGATGGATAACCACAGGACCCAAAACCCTTGAATTAGAAGAAAAACTAAGAGAATATATAGGCACCAAATATTCCGTAATCGTTAGTTCCTGCACAGCTGCATTACACTTGGCATTATGTGCTTATGATATAAAAGAAGGAGACGAAGTAATCACAAGCCCATATACTTTCGTAGCAACCACAGAATCTATCCTTTATACGGGAGCAAAACCGGTTTTTGTAGATATTAATAAGGATACCCTTAATATTGACCCTGCAAGAATAGAAAAAGCAATAACAAAAAGAACAAAAGCTATTATCCCGGTTCATATCGCAGGACATCCTTGCGAAATGGGCGAAATAATGAGAATAGCAAAAAAATATAATTTAATAGTTATTGAAGATGCCGCTCATGCATTCGGAACATACTACAAAGATCAAAAAATAGGCACCATAGGAGATGCAACCTGTTTCAGTTTTTATGCAACAAAAAACCTGACTACCGGTGAAGGCGGAATGATAACTACCAATAATAAAAAAATAGCAGAAAAAATAAAACTTTTAAGACTTCACGGTATGAGCAAGGATGCATGGAAAAGATATAGTAAAGAAGGTTCATGGTACTATGAAATACTTACCACCGGTTATA
The DNA here is from genome assembly GCA_028688815.1 of bacterium. Lineage (GTDB taxonomy): Bacteria > Hydrothermota > UBA3073 > JACQXS01 > JAQTXJ01 > JAQTXJ01. Next base: position 8,050 of record JAQTXJ010000049.1, read on the forward strand.
AATATAATATTAGCGATATTCATTCTGCGTTAGGCATACAACAACTCAGAAAATTTGAGAAGATGCAAAAAATGAGAGAAAAATGTGTAAATACTTATGATAAAGCATTCTCAAAAGTAAAGGAACTGCAAATACCCGTTATAAAAGATTATTCCACCAGACATGCATATCATCTTTATATTATAAAAATTGTACCGGAATTGTTAAAAATAGACAAAAATAAATTCATTGAACTATTGAGAACTGAAAACATCGGAGTAGGAGTTCATTTTATACCATTACATCTTATGCCTTTCTATAAAAAACAATTTGGATTAAAAAAAGGAGATTTCCCTAATGCAGAATGGGCGTATGAACGAACAATTTCTTTGCCTCTCTATCCCGGTCTTACCTCTGAAGACATTAAATATGTTATCAAAAAAGTAGAAGATATCGCCACAAAAAATTCAAGGAGAAGTTAATACTTCAAGCAAGTTAGATATTTTCTTTACTTAACAACCGCCATTCCCTTATCAACAGCATTTATATTTATAGTTAAAAATGCTTCTTTGCCAGGAAAGACTATTGGAATAGAAAGTTTTACAGATTCAGGAGAAACTATCTTTGTTTTAGCTATATACGCGCCTACCACTACCATATTGGCAGATTTAGCAGAACCAACACTTTCTGCAATTTCATTCGCAGGGACAGCCAAAAGTTCTATATCTGAACGTTTAGGTTTTGATGCAATAATGGATGAATTATAAATAAGCAATCCGCCCTTTTTCAAACGAGGCTCAAATTTGATGAGAGAAGGTTCATTCATTGCAATAACCGTATCGGCTTCTCCAATCACAGGAGATGAAATAAGCAAATCCGATATTATAACGGAACAATTAGCAGTTCCGCCTCTCATTTCTGCTCCGTAAGATGGAAAATGCGTGCAACGCTTATTTTCTTTCATTGCCGCATAAGCCAATAAAACACCGGCTTTTATAACTCCCTGTCCACCAAAACCTGCAAGTATTATTTCCTGTTTCATATTACTTTACCTGAGTTAAATCCTTATACACTCCAAGAGGATAATAAGGAATCATTACTTTATCTACATATTCACAGGCTTTTAAAGGTGAAATACCCCAACCAGTTGGACAAGGCGCAAGAACTTCAATAAGTGAAAATCCCTTTTTCTCAACTTGAAGTTGAAAAGCCTTTTTAATTGCTTTTTTAGTTTTTAAAACATTTACTGCCTTGTTTACGGCTGTTCTTTCTATGTATACAGGTCCATCAAGAGTGGCAAGCATTTCAGATACTCTTATAGGATAACCGGCTAATTTCGGATCTCTTCCATACGGGTTTGTTGTTGTTTTCTGTCCCGGCATAGTTGTTGGAGCCTGCTGTCCACCTGTCATACCGTAAATAGCATTATTTATAAATATAATGGTAAAATTCTCTCCTCTTGTAGCAGAATGTATTAGTTCTGCTGTCCCGATAGCTGCTAAATCACCATCTCCTTGATAACTAAAAACAATAAGTTCCGGGTTTACTCTTTTTATACCTGTAGATACCGCAGGCGCCCTGCCATGCGCTACCTGAATCGAATCACAATTAAAGTACTCGTAAAGAAAGACCGAACATCCAACAGGAGCTATCGCTATTGTTTTTTCCCTTATGCCAAGTTCATCTATAGTTTCACCGATAATACGATGAACAATGGAATGCCCGCACCCCGGGCAGTAACGCATTATTGTCTTACTTAAACCCTCAGGTCTTTTATATACTCTTTTCATAGTTTATTCAAAACATTGATTTTACCGGGTTCTACATTTTTCATTTTTAGTGCGTCTTTTGCTACTCCAAGAATTTCATCTCCTGTCGGAATATTGCCTCCCGGTCTGCCATAAAAATACACTTCTGCTTTACCATTAACCGCCATTTGAACGTCCTCAACAAGTTGACCTGTATTCATTTCTACAGCCAATACTTTGCCTACTTTTTGCGCTAATTGACTTATTATTTTTTCAGGAAACGGCCATAACGTTATCGGTCTCAAAAGTCCTATTTTAATACCCTGTTCACGTCCTTTCATAATTGCAGCCATAGAAATTCTTGCCGCTGTTCCATAAGCTACTATAATTATATCCGCATCATCAGTATATTTTTCTTCAAATAATGTAAATTCCGCTTTTATTTTCTCATATTTTCTATAAAGATCCCAATTATGTTTTTCAAGTATATCCGTAGACATATGTAATGTGTTTATGACCCGCATTTCTCTTCCCTTGCAATTACCAACAACATAATCTTTAGACGGTATTTTTTCTACATCCACGAAATCAAAGTTAAATTCCAGCGGTTCCATCATTTGCCCAATCAAACCATCTGCAAGAATCATACAGGGATTACGATACTTTTCTGCAGTATCATAGGCAAGTTTAGGAAAATTTCCCATTTCATAAGCAGAATCAGGAGCAAGAACGATTATCCTGTAATCTCCATGTCCTCCACCACGAGTAGCCTGGAAATAATCACTTTGACAGGGAGCAATATTTCCCAAACCGGGGCCACCTCTCATCACATTCGCATATAAAAATGGCAATTCAGCAGAAGCTATATAGGAAATACCTTCCTGCTTTAAGCTTATACCGGGACCTGATGAAGAAGTTAATGCCCTTGCACCACAAGAAGCCGCACCGTATATCATATTTATAGCAGACACCTCGGATTCAGCTTGAATGAATGTTCCGCCAACCTCAAAAAGTCTCCATGAGAGATATTCCGGAATTTCATTCTGTGGAGTTATTGGATAACCTGCAAAAAACCTACAACCGGCTCTAACGGTTCCTTCCGCAAAAGCTTCGTTTCCTTTTAACAGGATTTTCTCACCTGTTTTATATTTTATTATATCAGGATTCATTTTCGACAATTATTGCTATTTCAGGACATACTTGATAACACATACCACAACCTGTGCATTTTGATTTATCTTTAACTTTCACAGGATGATAGCCACTTTTATTAATATTTGAAGCAAATTCAAGATTCTTTTTAGGGCATGCTTCTATACAATATGCGCAAGCCTTGCATAAAGATTCATCAATAGTTATTTCTACTTTCATATTTTTATTACCACTTTAATACCATACCGCCCCAAGTAAATCCGGCACCAAAACCTGTAGTAAGAACTATATCCCCTCTTTTTATTTTATTTGCACGAACAGCATCGTCAAGAGCAAGAGGTATTGATGCAGCAGGAACATTTCCATATTTATGTATTATAATATGTACTTTTGACATAGGCATTTTTACTCTTTTACAAGTCGCTTCAATTATACGCATATTGGCCTGATGAGGAATATAAATATCAACATCATCTGCAGTCATTCCGGCTTCTTTTAAAACACGCTCTCCCGTACTGCCCATAGTCCTAACAGCATGTTTAAAAACTTCTTTTCCTTCCATATGAACGGAATGAAGTTTTTTATCTACCGTATCATGGGAGGCAGGCATTCTTGTTCCTCCAGCAGGTTGGATAAGCAACTCTCCAAGTGTTCCATCTGCGCCTAAGCAAGAAGATATTATTCCACTTGAACCATCTTCCGATTTTCCAATAATGCAGGCACCTGCTCCATCTCCGAATAATACACATGTTTCACGGTCTTCCCAGTTTACCACTTTTGACATAACTTCTGCACCGCAAAGTAAAATATGTTTATACTTGCCGGATTCTATCAAAGAAGCGGATACAGTTAATCCATAAATAAAACCCGAGCAGGCAGCAGAAATATCAAATGCAGGTATCCCGGGAATGTTAAATTTTTTCTGAACCCAACAGGCAGTTGAAGGATAAATCGTATCCGGAGAAGCAGTAGCAACTATAATTGCATCAAGGTCAGAAGGTTTTAATCCTGCATTATCAAGAGCTATTTTTGCAGCTTCAAAAGCAAGATCAGATGTAGTCGTTTTTTCATCTACAATATGACGTTCGGAAATTCCTGTTCTTGTTCTTATCCATTCGTCCGTAGTATCAACTATTTTTTCAAGATCGAAGTTAGTTAAGACTTTCGGCGGAAGATAAGAACCCGTTGCGAGGATTTTTATCGCTTGCATTATGCGAGGGAGAATAATTAAAAAATGATTTTTGTCAAGCCTTTAATTTCTAATCTATGACTATGTTTACAGGAATAGTGTTGTAAATTAAAGCTATTCCTAAGAAAATAAATTTTTATTCCCTGAAAACATCTACAGATAAAGATTTTTTTGTTATAAAACTCTTTTCTTAAAACTTTTAAGTTTACCCCCGAATATCGAGAAACCATTAAAATTATAGTTTTAACACTTGACAAAACATCCACTAATATATATTAAAAGAAAACATTATGAAAAAGTTATTAATTACACTAACCTTAATCGTTTTGCCCAGGATTTTATTTGCCGGACCGGATGTATTCATCGGACTTTACTGCTGGCGAAATACAGGTAACCTCACTAACTTATGGGTAAGAGAACAATTATGGGATATTCCTTATGCCCCGGGAGGACCATACATTCACACAAGTTTCTGCGATCTCGATAACGATGGAGATTTTGATGCATACGTTACCGGAGACACAGACACTATAATAGCTTTTGAAAATATAGGTTCTGATACTTTTCCTGTCTGGCAGAGTAAATCATCATGGGGATTCCACCCGGCAGGTATGTCACAAATATTTTGGGCTGATTTTATTGATATAGATGGGGATGGTAAAAAAGATTTAAGCATAGCTAAACACGATACTATCAAGTTCTATAAGAACACGGGAACGACATTGTTCACATGGACAAGAGAACCTACTTGGGACCTGCCTATGCAGGGAAATCTTAACCTTGCGCATACTTACGCCGATCTGGATGATGATAAAGATTATGATGCTATGATAAGAATTTGGGGAGGCACTTGCGAAATCAAAGCGTTTGAAAATATCGGAACCCCAACTGCTCCGACCTGGCAAGAAAAACCAATATGGGGAATCACGGGAAGGCAATCAATGCCTGCACTGGGAGATTTGGATGAAGATAATGATGCCGACTTAATTTGTTCAGGCGATTATCCTACATATGTATTTGCTTTTGAAAATACCGGAGATTCAACAAACCCGGTATGGACACAAAAATTAAGCTGGCTTACTCCAGACAGTTCTCAATTCCCGGCAAATTACCCGGAATTTGTAGATATTGACGATCACGTTGCCGGAGTGAATGAAAATCCCAAATCCGCAATTAAAAATCCAAAATTAGAAACGTTTTCTAATCCATTAACCACCCTTAATGAAATCAAATACGAATTGCTAAAATCCACTTACGTTAAGATAGACATTTATAACTTAGCAGGAAGAAAAATCTCTACTCTTGCCGATGGATACCGACCAGCAGGTAAACAAACCTGCCGTTTACCCGGAAATAAATTTCTCCCTTCAGGCATTTATTTTATCAGTTTCTCCGCAGATACATATAAAGAAAATAAAAAAATAATTATAACGAGATAAAAAAAGCTAAAACACGTTTTTAATTTTTTTATTTAATTCTTGATATTATCCATTATTACAAATTACTACTGGTTACCGTTCTTCAACTATTCTAAATAAAACACTTGACAGGTACGATTTTTTAGATATTTTTTTAATCTATTTATACCAAATCGTGATCAAGATGGTAAAAATAGTACATAAATTATAGGCTTATTGGTACAATTCCAACTAAGCTAACTAAGAAAAGCAAGTTGGTATTGAAAACTAAAATCAAGGAGGAAAAATGGCTCAAATCAAACCATTCAAAGGAATACGCTACAACAAAGAAAAAGTAAAACCCGCAGACGTAGTTACACAACCTTATGATAAAATAACTCCTGCAATGCAGGCAGATTACTATAATAAAAATCCTTATAATATAGTTAAACTTATTTTAAATAAAGAAAAAGATCCATATACTGATGCAAAAAAACATCTAAACGAATGGCTCCAAAATGATATTTTAACTCCTCAAGATAATAATCCTTGCATTTATCCTTATTTTCAGGAATATACCACTCCAAAAGGCGGCACCAAAACAAGAAAAGGATTTATTGCGCTTCTGAAATTAGAAGACTTCTCAACTAAAATAGTTCTCCCACACGAAAGAACTTTATCCGGCCCGAAAGAAGACAGATTAAAACTTCTCAGGGCAACGGAAGCAAATATGGAACAGATATTTTTGCTTTATCCCGATTCTGAAAACAGCATAATGAAACTCATTGACGGAAACATTAAAAATACTACTCCTTTGATTGATGTTCGCGAATCTTATGAAAAAGACGTAACTCATAAAGTATGGAAAATAGATAATCAGGACGTGATTGCAAAAATACAAAAACTTATGGATCCGAAATCCTTGCTAATCGCAGACGGACATCATCGTTATGAAACTTCTCTTAATTATATGAAAGAAAATCCAAATGCAAAATTCATAATGGCAACTTTTATCGCCATTGAAGACCCCGGTTTGTTAATACTCCCGACTCATAGGGCAATGTATGGAATAAAAGCGGAAAACTTCATAGAAAAAGCAAAAGAATTTTTCACGGTCAAAGAATGTGCCAATAAAGAAAACCTGATAAGCGAACTCGATAAAGCCAAAGCCCATAGTTACGGATTATACAATGGCAAATTTTATTTCCTTACACTTAAAGATGAAAGTATCATAGAAAAGTTTGTTGAGAAAGACAGGACGGACGAATATAGAAAATTAGACGTAACCGTTTTACATTCGTTAATCATAGAAAAAATGCTTGGTATTTCAAAGGAAGCTGTGGCAAGAAAAGAAAACATCGAATACTTAAGAGGTCTCGAAGACGGTATTAAAGGTATTGATAACAAGAAATACTCGTTATTCTTTATCTTAAATCCTACTAAAATGAAAGAGGTTAGCCTTATTGCAAATAAACAGGAAACTATGCCGCAGAAATCTACTGACTTCTATCCTAAGCTCATTTCAGGGCTTGTAATCAATAAACTCTAACCGTATCAAATAAGTTTGCCGAGAATAGTAATTTCTAAGCTCTATTTAGAAATTACTTCCTTGACAAAAATTAAAAATGTTATATGTTAAAAACTCTTTGTTACATTTTATCACTCTTAGAAATTAATTTTTTGTTTTAATTTAGTTTTTGTAGGAAGGGGGAATTTATGAAAAAGTTAAACATTCCGGGACCAAAAGCAAAAGAGGTTTTGCTTGATGACGAAAAATTTATTTCCCCTTACGGACGACCTTCCTACAAAGCAGTTATTGAAAAAGGTAAAGGCGTATGGGTGTGGGATGTAGATGGCAATAAACTTCTTGATTTCTCAAGCGGTATAGCCGTTTGCTCTACAGGGCACTGTCATCCCGAAGTCGTTAGAGCCATAGAAGAACAAGCCGAAACCTTACTCCATATTTCGGAAACCGATTTTTATTGCGCAATAAACGTTACTCTTGCTAAAAAACTGAGCCAGATAACTCCCGGGAAATTCGATAAAAGAATTTTCTTCTCTAATTCCGGAGCCGAAAGTATAGAAGCCGCAATGAAACTTGCAAGATGGTCAACAAAACGCCAGATGTTTCTTGCTTTTTACTCTTCTTTCCACGGCAGAACTTACGGCGCAATGTCCCTCACTTCCTCAAAGAAAACACAAAGAGAAGGATTTGGACCACTCGTACCCGGTGTAGTTCATGTTCATTATCCTTATTGTTATAGATGCCCGTTTAATTTGAAATATCCTGAATGTGATTTTGCTTGCATAAAATATATTGAAGATGAAGTGTTAAAAAGAGTAGCTCCTCCCCATGACGTTGCAGCTATGTTCGTTGAACCTATTCAGGGAGAAGGTGGTTATATTGTTCCGCCTGATGGCTATCTCAAAAAATTAAAAGCATTGCTTGAAAAACATGGTATATTATACGTAGATGATGAAGTCCAGGCAGGTATCGGAAGAACCGGTAAAATGTTCGCCATTGAACACTGGGGTATTATTCCTGACATAATTTGCAGCGCCAAAGCTCTGGCTTCCGGAATGCCAATAGGAGTAACAATCTCAAAACGTGAAATTATGGACTGGCCTAAAGGCGCACACGCATCCACGTTCGGCGGCAATCCCGTTTCCTGCGCAGCTGCCCTCGCTACTCTGAAATTAATGGAAGATTCGCTTGTTGAAAATGCAAAAGTTATGGGCGAATACTTTATGACTGAATTGAAAAAACTTGAAAAACAACACAGAATGATAGGTGATGTTCGCGGAAAAGGATTGATGCTGGCTTGCGAATTGGTAAGAGATAAAACTACAAAAGAAAAAGCAATCGAAGAAACCGATAAAGTTCTTGAAAAATGCTTTGAATACGGACTTATGGTACTTAGCTGCGGCGAAAATACAGTCAGGTTCATACCACCTTTAATCGTAACTAAAGAAGAAATTGATATCGCGCTGGAGATATTTAGCACGGTATTAAAGGAAATTGAAAAATGAGAGCAGATACTAAATTAAAATCACTTGGGGAATTGTCCCAGTTCGATGTCTGTGGAAGCCCGCAGGCATTCGTAACTCATAAAACTTCTCCACGTTTCCCTTTCATATACCACTCTATAGGTGAAAACAACGAAGGAAATTCTACAAGACTATTTAAAATCCTACAGACAAATGCCTGTGAACATAACTGTTCTTACTGCGCAAATAGGAAAGACAGAAACTTCGAAAGACTCTCCTTTACTCCTAAAGAACTCGCAGAAACGTTTATGTACTATTACGAGGAAAATCTGGTAGAAGGTTGCTTTATATCATCTGCTATTAACAAAGGAGCAGAAGCTTCCCAGCAGAGTGTCCTTGATACTATCAAACTCTTGAGAAAAAAATACAAATATGAAGGTTATATACATACAAAAATATTACCGGGCGTAGATGAAGAGATGATTCGTGAAGTCGCTAAATACAGCGATAGACTTTCCATAAACCTTGAAGCCCCGGGAGATGAATGGCTCTCGAAAATATCCAAACATAAGAAATTCTCGAATATTTTCTCTCAATTGCAGAGCATAGCAAAAATTTCCGAAGAAAAGAAACTTAAATCCGGTGTTACTACACAATTTATGGTAGGCGGGACAAACGAATCCGATAAAGAAATAATGAACCTCGTATCCAAACTTTATAAAGAATTCAAACTTAGGCGCGTTTATTACAGCGGATTTATGCCAATCGAAAATACACCGCTGGAAAACTTATCTCCTTGTTTCCCTCAAAGAGAATTACGACTATACCAGGCTGATTCTTTAATACGACAATATAATTTCACCTCCGAAGAATTGCCGTTTGACAAAAAAGGACTTCTTCCTATCAATGAAGACCCCAAATTGGCATGGGCAAAACAACATCTGGACCTGTTCCCAATCGAAATTAATAAAGCTTCTTTTGAAGAACTGTTAAGAGTTCCCGGGTTTGGTAAAATATCCGCGGATAAAATCATAGAAGCTCGCCAGATAAATAAGATAACGACTCTGGATACACTTAAACGACTTGGCGCTCCTATATCAAAAGCCCGCAACTTCATAACGCTTGAAAATCATTTCTTCCCTACAAAAAGCCCTGAACTAGAGGCAAAATACACCGACAAAGCAGGTGCAGTAGGAAAACTTCTGCAAAAACAACTCTTCCTCTGGGAAGAAATGTAATCCTCAACACTTATTTGTTTTTACCTTCAAAATTTTCCGTTATCTCTTAATTCGTGTTCATTCGTGTCTATTCGCAAATTAATCTGTTTTATTCTTTTTTTAATCCTGTTAATCCTGTCATATTATTCTCCTCTCTGTATTTTTCTCCGTGTCCTCTATGTAAAACTCTCTTCTATTTGTCGTTTTTTAAACTCAAAAACGTTCTTTGTTTTTCTCTCCTCTGCGTACTCTTCGGTAAGAAGCTCTTTCCGCCTCTGGTGGATTAGAGATTCCTATCCTGCTCCGCTGGACTTTTCGTTTTGTAATACTCTTTTCTGTTTCTGTTTTTTTTGTTAACTCTAAATTCTCTTTTTTTTTAGTTGAAGTTTGTTTCATAAAAAACATTACTTCAACTTATCCAGCTCCGCTGGGCTCTGTGATCTCTGTGGTTTGATATTCTTTTTTGTTCTTTTTATTTCTTCTGTTTTGTGCTATTTCGTGTTTTCGTGCTTTAGTGGCATTATCCCCAAAAAATCATTTTTGTTCTCTGCGGCCTCTATATATAACTCTATTCTGTTTGTTAGTTTTTTAACTCAAAAACTTTCTTTGTTTTTCTCTACTCTGCGGTCTCTGCGTCTCTGCGGTAGAAAGCCCTTGGAGCTTTAGCCCTTACTTACAAGCCCTTATGCTAATTAGGGATTGTTGTCCGGAATCTTTTACCGGAGGGATTTTCTATCCAGCTTGCTGGGTGAATAATCCTCTGCTTTTTCTTCTATATCCTCTTTGTTCTCTGTGGTTTCATCTTGTTTTGTTATCTGCTTTTCTTCTGTTTTATACATAGCATAAAAAATTCATTGACATATATGGATTTTCATTAAAAATAACACATTAATATGACCATAATCAGACCCCTAAACGGACTAATCGGCGCTTTATCCGTTTTTATAGGCGCACTCCTTACTCATACACCTCTTGTCCCCGTTCAAGTTCTGCTTGCCTGTTTAGTGTGCTTTTTTATAATAAGTGCAGGAAATGTCCTGAACGATTATGCAGATATAGAAATAGATAAAATAAATAAACCTAAAACCCTGATCGCATCAGGAAAATTAAAACCTAATCAGGCATTGCTAATAAGTATAATATTATTTGTAATCGGACTTGCCCTGAGTATAAAACTATCTTCACCTATGTTTCTTGTTGCCCTTTCGACTTCTTTACTCCTTTTCTTATACAACTTCAACTTAAAAAAAACAGGCATCTCCGGTAATTTACTCGTAGCTTTTCTTGGTGGGTTGCCCTTTGTTTATGGCGGAGTTTTACAAAACAACTGGACGGCAACTATTTCACCATTCTTATTTGCTTTCTTACTGCACTTCGCAAGGGAATTACTAAAAGATATCCAGGATATTAACGGAGATAAAGTCGGCAATGCAGTCTCGTTTCCTATAAAATACGGAATAAAACCATCCATTCGTTTGACCGTTTCAATACTAATAATACTTGTTTTGTTTACGCCTCTCCCCTTTCTCCTGCATTTATACGGTCTCGCTTACCTTATAACCGTAATATTATTTATTGATTTACCGA
>JAQTXJ010000050.1 GCA_028688815.1 bacterium
TTATAACGATTCCTGTAAGATAAAATTCGCCGTTTATGGGTGGTATACTGATATGAGTGGAGAAAAAGAACTGGCAGATACTATGCGTCATAATATAAAATTATATTTGAATGGAGTTGAATTTTATAATACAAGTTGGATTGGGGGACAGGAATACCCGCCAAAGTTTTTTGAATTTGATGCTGCCGGGCTTCACAACGGAACGGATACTTTTACTATTGAGTTATATAAAGGAAGTTCAATGACAAAAGATGTCATATTTTTTGATTACTTTGAAGTTGTTTGTAAAAAGAAATATGAAGCGTATACCGGGAACTTGAAATTCAGTGGAGAAAATTCTCTATCTTTCGCACTGCAAGGTTTTCAATCGTCTCCCGTGATTTTTAATATTACGGATCCTCTTGACCCAAAAAGGGTTTTCAATGTTGATTTTGATACTGGAGTGGTTAGTTTTCAGTGCCCCGGTGGTGTTTATTACGCAAGTGACAGTTTTAAAATCCCGGTTATAGTTATAAAAGAAGAAAATCCGTATAATCTAAGAAATATGTCACAAAATCTGGATTTTATAATAATCGCTCATCCTGATTTTATAAATTATGCAAATACTCTTAAAACTTATAGAGAATGGCAGGGATTAAACACCGAAGTTTTTTCTACTGCGGATATATATAATAATTTTAGCTGGGGAATAGAAAACTCACCGTATGCGATAAGGAATTTTCTATCGTATGCTTACGATAACTGGGGACAGCCCGGATATTGTCTTTTACTTGGCGCTGGGACATATGCATACAAGGCAGACGTGCCAAAGAATCGTATTCCTCCGAGGGAAGAAGGGTATAAGGTTGGTGACTATGGTTATCCCCCGCAAAGTAATTACTGCTGGGATGATTGGTTTTCACAGCATAACTTAGCAGTTGGAAGGATTACGGCAAAAACTAAAATTGAAGCAGAAAAAGCAATAGATAAAATTACTGAGTATGAGAAAACAGGTCAAGGAGTATGGCGAAACCGTATTTTATTAGTTTCAGACGATGAATATCCGGACAGAGATATGTTCGTATCAAATGAAGAAAGATGTGCAAATATGGTTCCACAAGAATACGATGTGTTTAAGGTTTATTCTATGAACTATCCATTAGAAGGTAGCTATAAACCTACTGCAAAAAACGATATCATAAGAAACGTTGACAGAGGTATGAATCTGTTGCTTGCAGCCGGGCATGGCAATCTTTACCTTTTCTGTCACGAGATTCTTTTCTCTAATCCACAGGATATAGAAGCCCTGAATAACGGTGTAAAAGACCCTATCTGGCAATTCTGGTCCTGCGGTGTAGGATGTTTTGACCGTATGGATGATGATTGTATGGCTGATTATTTACAGAAAATACCCAACAAGGGCGCCATTGCTTCTATAGCGGCTACCAGGACTACAGGTGGTTCTTCAGGGATGGACACTTTATTGGTTAATCTTTTGCTAAAACAAAAATTAAATACGTTAGGTCAGGTAGTATATGGACAAAACTTATCCAGAAATCTCCAGGTAAATGAAAATTTATTTGCTGACCCTGCAACAAGATTCCCATCATGGTCAATTAATGTAGAAATTGATTCTTTTTCTGATACTCTTATGGGTGGAACTATGCTTGAGATAGAAGGTACAGCACCAAATGCAAATTTTGCGTATATTACTGTCAGGAGTTCGGAATATAATTATACCTACCAATATCATGGTTATCCTTCCATTACAGGCAGTACAAAATATAAAATGCGCGGTAGGATGGTAGATAATCAATTGTGTGAGGATATTTTATTTGAAGGCATAACGGAAGTAAAAAATGGAAAATGGAAAGAGAGTTTTTATATTCCAAAACTTGATTCGATTCAAGATTCATTACTGTGGGGAGCGTATGGGAAAATTAGTGTATTTGCCTGGAATGATACAAGTTGCGGGAATGCTGCTACCCCGGTTACAATTATGCCCGGTGGAGATAACCCGGGAGATACGGTAGGTCCTACGATTCAACTCTTTGTAAATGGTGTTTCTATGGGAGATACTATAAATACTGCTGAATTTATGTTTTCAGCTTTACTAGAAGATGAATCGGGAATTAATGTGTTTAATAAAATAAGACCATATAATCTTGCTCTTACGTTAAGAATAAAAAATGGTCAATTGCTGCCAAGAAATATACAGCTTGCCGATTATTTTCAATACGATACCGGAAGTTGTACTCGTGGCAGTATTTCATATCAGCTTAGTTTGAGTGAAGGGGAGGATACATTGGAACTCCAGGCTTCCGATAATTTGAAGAACAGAACCGTATTTTCTACTATTGTAGTAGTTGGAGTCCAAGAAACGGATACTTTAACGAAACTTTTCAGTTTTAATCAGAACTCTTCAAATCCATTTATAAAGTCAACAATTATTAGTTACCAGATACCCGTAAAGAGTAATGTTTCATTAAAGCTTTTTGACCTTTCCGGGCGATGTGTAAAAACATTAATAGAGTGTGAAAAATTGCCCGGTCGGTATGAAGAAAAATTGGAATTCAAAGATTATCCTGCCGGGATATACTTTGTTAAATTTAATGCCGGAACCTATAGGGAAACAAAAAAATTAATATTGATAAAGTAGATAAATTCTTATGATAATATTATTTCTTATTCTGGCGCAGCAATGGATGAGTTTCTTAAATCCACAGCCAATATATGATATGGCTTTGAATGGTAAAAAGATATGGGCGGCTACTAGTGGTGGAATATTAGGGTACGAGAAGTCAACAACGGATACTACTTTCCAATGCATTACAAATACAAGTGGCTTGCCGAATAATAAGATAGTAAATGTTGCCGTTGATAAATATGGTAATATATGGTTTTTATGCGCGGACAAATCTGTTTTTGGCGGTATATTTGTTGTGTCTTCAGATATGACTAAAAAAAGACTTTTTACATATATGGAGGGATTACCGAGTTATAATTTTTCATCAATTTGTATAGAGGGTGATTCTGTGTGGGTGGGGACAGAGGATAACACTAAGGTATGGTTTTATGATATGAAAGGAAATCCTTTTAATACCGGTCAGTACGGTATTTTACTGAAAAATCTCCAGCCAAGCAATGAAGTTGAAGAAATAAAGATATTTGCGGATATGCTGTGGTTTGGTACAAATAGCGGAATTGGAATATCTAATAAAGATCTCGACAGCTTTATAGTTTATAAAACTAACAATGGACTGCCAAATGATACCGTATGTGCTATTGAGAGATGGAATAATTATATGTGGGCGGGCACTAAAAAAGGAATAGCAAGAATCTCTTTTGACAGCGTAGGATTTGGGTTCAGTGCATTATGGAATATTGTAGATACTGATTTTACAGTAAACGATTTTTGTGCCGTAGATACGGCTTTTTGGATAGCATGCTCGCAGGGAACTTATAAATGTAAATTATCCGGGGGGACTTGTATATGGACGAAAATAGCAAACTATGATTCAAGAACTTTATTCTTTGACAGCACATTATGGATTGGGACTGCATGGAATGGAATTGTCAAATATGTTGATTCCCTTAATATTCAGGAATACAAACCGGAGGGACCCGTGACTAATTATTTTAATAATATTGTAATGGATTTGGATGGGAATATTTGGTCAAGTCACTGGGGAGAACCCGGGTGGAAACATAATAAAGTTAGTAAGTTATATAAGGAAGGAAATGATTGGAAATGGAAAATATATTCGTTTTCAGTACCATATGTTACGAATATTATGGTGGATAAGAATAATAGTAAATGGATAACAATGGCAGACTGGAACCATCCACCGGTATGTGCTGTAGCAAGACTATTGCCAAACGATTCGATTGTTCAAATAAAAATAAATGCCCCGGGTGATGCAAATTTTGTTACCGCTGCTTGTTTAGATGACAGTGGAAATTTATGGATTGCAAGTGTAGATGGATATATTCGTAAAATCAACACCGTCACAAATCAGGTTGATACGACATTCTCCGACCCTGATGGGTATACATCATGGGTATATCCGATGATGATGGATGCCGATGAAAATTTATGGTTAGGCAGTATACGTCCTCAATGTTTAGTGATACTGAAAAAAGACGGGACTATGCAGAAAGAATTAACAGGAGAAGAATTTTATTTTTTCAATAAGGAAAAGGCGGGAGAAGTATGGGTAGGTTCCACCAGTGGTGCGTATCAGTTTAAGAATATGCAAATTAGCAATTCTTACACTATAAGTGAACTTGGGGGAACTCCTCGGGGTATGACAATAGATTCTGCAAATATATGGTTTGCGATATCTAAATCGACAGAAACAGATAAAGGGGGAGTAAGAAAACTTTCTAATGAGGGTTTTGAAGAATATACAACTCAGGATGGGTTAGTAAATGACTTTGCAAGGGGAGTCGAATTTGACTCTATAAGTAAGACTTTATGGGTTGGAACTGAAAACGGATTATCAAAATTTGATATTAATATCGGCATAGAAGAAAATACAGTCTTTCCTGAACTGGATGTCGCTATGCTTCAGGTGCAGGGAAACCTATCTTTTCAGTCAACGGTAATTAATTACCAATTACCGGTAAAAAGTAAAGTTTCGTTAAGCATTTATGATGTATCCGGCAGGACGCTTAAGACATTGATAAACGAAGAAAGAGGGGCAGGGAGTTATAGTATGATTTTAGATACAAAAGGATTAATGGCAGGAATATATTTTGTAAAATTTTATGCAAAAGGTATATCTTCAAATGGTTTAACAGAGGATTATAGAAAAACAAAAAAAATAGTATTAATAAAATAAGTTTTAACGCAAAAAGGGGGAGTAAATGGATTGGGGATTAAGCAATAGAATCAATAGAATATTTAATAAAGAAACGGGACGCACAGTGATGCTTGCCGTTGACCATGGTTACTTTTTAGGTCCAATAAGCGGGTTGGAAATTCCGTCTAAAACTGTTACTCCGTTGATTAAATATGCGGATTCCTTAATGCTTACCCGTGGGATACTCAGGACATCCGTAAAATCTGATAACAATATACCAATAGTATTGAGAGTTTCCGGAGGGACAAGTATTATAGATGAAGATTTATCCAACGAAGGAATTACTACGTCAATTAAAGAAGCCGTGAGACTTAACGCTTCAGCCGTAGCGTTATCCATATTCGTAGGCGCTCCTAATGAAAAAGAGACGTTATTGAATTTGGCTAAACTTGTTGATGAAGCCGAAGAATATGGTATAGCAGTTCTTGCAGTTACTGCAGTCGGTAAAAATATGGTAAGAGATGTAAGGTATTTAGCATTAGCTTGCCGTATTGCGGCTGAAATCGGAGCGCATATAGTAAAAACTTATTATTGTGAGGAATTTGAAAAGGTTATAGAAAGTTGTCCCGTTCCCATTGTTATTGCGGGAGGGAAAAAACTTCCCGAGGAAGAAGCGTTCAAATTGGCATATAATGCGATTCAAAAAGGAGCAAAAGGTGTGGATATGGGAAGAAATATATTTCAATCGGAGTATCCTGTTGCGGCAATGAAAACAATAAAAGCTATTGTTCATAATGGTATAGGGTTGGAAGAAGCTTGCGCATTGTTTAATAAATTGAAAAAATAATTAGAAGTTACGCTTATATATTTAATTAATATAATTCAGAAGATGTTTTTTTACACCGCCCCGCCAAAGCGGGGTAAACTCCGTCGCTGAGACTGCGGAGAGGAAAATTAAATTAGTATAATAAAAATGAATTTTGATAAATTACTTTCTTTCCCGAGAAAAACGAAGATGTATCTCAAGGTAAAGAATAAACTTAAAACCCCATTAGTCCTGATTTATTTCATAACCAATAAATGTAATATGCATTGTAAACATTGTTTTTATTGGAAAAGTCTGAGCAAGGATGAAAACACGCTTAATTTGGAAGAGATTGGCAAGATTGCAGGCTCTTTGAAGTCCCCGCTCTCGTCTATTTTAATTACGGGGGGAGAACCTTTTTTGCACTCACAAATTGTCGAAATATGTAAGACATTTTACGATAAAAACAAACCGATGAATTTCCATTTTATGACTAACGGGATGCCTTCTTCCAAAATTATTGAAACTACGGAGTCTATATTTAAAAATGTGAATAGTAATCTTCATTTCCAGATATCAATTGATGGAGTAGAAGATATACACGATAAAATAAGAGGCAAGGAAGGGTGCTTTAATGAAGCCGTTAAAACATTGAAAGAATTAAAAAAACTTTCCACAAAGCATCCTAACTTAACCGTTCATATTTTAACCGTAGTATCAAAATTAAATTATAAACATTTGGTTCAGCTTTCAGAGTTTACTACGAATGTTTTGAAAATCCCCATAACTTTTGAATTTGCGCGAGGAAATGAATTATTCCAAAATAATCCTTTGTTGTCAAAAAGTTATAACCCGTCTTTGCCCGATAAAACCTTACTAACTTTAGACGAAATGAAAAAAACATACAATGAAATAAAAAAGATTTATACTCTTGAGAAATCAAAGCTTGCCGTTGATTTGTCTTTTTCTTTGCTGGGGTTGAAAAAGGAAATCGAATTAATAGAAACAAGTTGTAAAATCGTTGATTGTGTTGCCGGGAATCAAATTGGAGTGCTTTATCCTGACGGGAAGGTTGCGGGTTGCGAATTGATAGAATCAAAACTTAATATAAGAGATTTTGACCTTGATTTCCATAAATTATGGCAATCAAAAAAGATGGATGATTTCAGGAAAAAAATAAAAAACTGTTATTGTATTCACGGATGTTTTTTGCAGACAAGTTTGCTTAACTCAATAAAATATGGTATCTTTTATCATCCCCACCCATAATAGTCGGGAATACGTTGGAAAATGTATAGATTCTATCCGTAATTCAACCATAAACGATATTTTTGAAATAGTAGTTATAGATGATGCTTCAACGGATAATACTTTCGATTTTATTCGTAAAAATTATCCCGGTGTGAAGTGTTTTTGTGTTTCAGAAAGAAGCGGTGCGGCTTATGCAAGAAACCTTGGAATAGTTAATTCCTGCGGGAATATTCTTATTTTTATAGATGCGGATGTATGGTTGGATAAAGAATGCATTAACGAGTTATTAGCTCAAATAAATCCGCCTGAGGCGGATGATATTTTATATACGGTTCCGTATTTTCCTAATGGAATTCCTATTTTTCCTATTTTTGCGGCAAAAGATTATCCCGTAATTTCTGCAATTTTTATGATGCAAAGAAGCGTGTTGGGAAAAATGGATAAATATTTTGACGAAAAATATGAAATATATAATGAAGACCTTGATTTTTTCTTAAGGTGTAAGATATGTGGATTAACTGCTAAATATGTGGAAAATGCAAAAGCATACCATTGGTTAAAGGATTCCAAGAATGCCGAATTCAGGTATTATATGGATTTACGAAATTCCATTTATGCATATTTAAAGTTTTATAAACTCGGTAAATCCATTGTCGGTTTTCCATCCGTAAAAATTATTTTACAGAATATTGGTGAGTTCTTATGGAATAAAAATGCGTATTCAAAATTATATTTTGAACCCGCACGGAGGAGTTTTTTGCTTAAAATATGGCATAAAATAAGTCCTGTGGCAAAGATTACATACAAAACAAGGTTTTATATAGTTTATATGATTTGTAAGGCTTTTATGTGGAATATTAGAAATTTAAGCGAGATAAGAAAGGAACATTGTTATTTCAAGATGTTTTTAAGTAATTTAAAACTTGCCAATGGAAATTAAATAAATATAGTTATTAAAATGGTGATACTGATAATTGCTCTTTTGTCTTTTAGAACACCTTTATTTTCAGAAAAAGAGTCATTCCTTCGCGAAAATCTTTCAAGACAAACAGCTAATACAAAACTTATATTAGCGGATAGTATTTCAGGTTATGATGTAATAAATTATAATATTGGGCTTGAAATTAATTTCCCGGGGAAGCAGATAACAAAGGGTTGGACAGAAATAACGGCGGTAGCAACGGGGAACATAGACAGCGTGCAATTTAATTTTGTCGGGCTGAGTATAGATAGTGTTAAAGTTAATGGAGTCGGCGCCGGTTATACCCGAACAGGAACGGGAATCACTGCCTTATTAAATGTTAATTTAGGGACTACCGTTACAACGGGAGACACTTTTATAATCGGAGTAGGCTATAAAGGAACACCTTCGGAAGGATTATATTACAGCACGACTAATGCCGGGATTGCGTATACGATGAGTGTTCCCTGGGATATGACTAATTTGCCCGTGGGTGCAAGATACTGGTTCCCATGCAATGACGTTTTTACGGATAAGGCGAAGTTCTGTTTTTCAATAACTGTTCCTTCAAGCTATCTGGTAGTAGCAAACGGGTTGTTGGAAAAAGTCGATACCATAAGTACAAAGTGTAAATATAAATGGGTGGAAAATTATTCAATACCTACCTGGTATGCAGCGTTTTCAATTTCTAAATATGTTATTCTGCGCGATACTTTTAGTTATAAAGGGGATACTATGCCTGTTAATAATTTCGTATTCCGATCTGATTCTGTGAGTGCGTTAACCGCATTTTCTAACGTTCCGGATATGCTTACTTTCTTTTCTGATACATTTGGAGACAAGTATCCTTTTTTTAATGAAAAATATGGATTTGTCCGCTTACCTTCTTTAAGTTGGGCAATGGAATATCCAACAAACGTGTTTTTTGCGTTGCCCATACCTAATGACCATACCCGTGAGATGACGATTGCTCATGAAACTTCTCACCAGTGGTGGGGAGGCTCAATTACTCCGATTAGCACTAAAGATATCTGGTTGAATGAAGGATTTGCCACTTATTGTGAAGCTTTATATTCGGAACACTGGCAGAGCGGAGCATCTTACAAAGATTATATAAAAATAAGCATTATGGATTGGCATCTTACATATGGAGACTCTACTCTGGGGTATCCTTTTGCTATTTATAATCCACCTGAACAGGGCTTGTGGTCAAACACGACTTATGAAAAAGGTGCTTCCGTGCTTCATATGTTAAGACACCTGACCGGCGATAGTTTATTTTTTGCAATCCTAAAAAATTATTATGCTACTTATAAATATAAAATTGCAAGTACGGCAGATTTTCAAAACCTTGCTGAAGGTATGTATGGCAAAGATTTGGACTGGTTTTTTGACGAATGGATATATAAGGCAGGACATCCCGATTATGAGTATGCTTTCTGGTATGACTCGCTTGCCGTTGACAGTTTTAACTTAAACATACTTGTCAAGCAAGTGCAGTCGCATAATTATAATGTCCCTTCATTTAAGATGCCGATAGATATAAAAGTAAATAATCTTACCGGGGATACCGTAAGTTTTGTATTAGGAGATTCTTTGGATTATCAACAGTTTGCTTTGTCTTTGAACATAAGGCCTGCTAATGTTAATTTTGACCCTGATAATTGGATTCTAAAAACAAAGAAATTGGTTGGCATTGAAGAAAATGCAAATCCGCAATCCGCAATAAAAAATCTACAATTAGAAATATATCCTAATCCGTTCTGTGGCAAAACCGTTATTAGTTATTCCGGATTTGCTAATCAGACAAAAAATTTGCAGTTAACAATTCGCGACGTTTCCGGTCGTTTGGTCCGCCAATTTCCGATTAACGATTTTCGAGTAACGATTCCCAAAGTAACTTGGGATGGCACGAACGATGACGGGAAAAAGGTAAGCAGCGGGATATATTTCTGTGAGTTAAAAGACGGGAATCATAAAAAGATAAAGAAGATAAACTTAATTAAATAGGGGAGTGCATATGAAAGCATTAATAAAAGAGTTCAAAGAATTCCTAAATGAGTATAAGGTTGTGCCGTTAGCGATTGCTTTCATTATAAGTGTAGCTGCAACAAATGTTATCCAGTCAATTGTGAATAATCTTATAATGCCGTTAATTACTCCTTTTATACCTGGCGGAGCGTGGCAAAGCGCAACATTAAAAATGGGACCTATTGTTATACCATGGGGAGCGCTTTTGGGCTCGGTTATAAATTTCCTGATAATTGCGTTTGTAGTTTTTATGATTGCAAAATATATTTTCAAAGAAGAAAAAGTTACCAAGAAATAATTTGGAGTTCAGTTCTGTCCTTAAAACTTTCTTTTCTCTGTGCCCTCTGTAGTTGACTTTTCTGCTCTTTTTTTGTGCTTTCGTGTTTTTGTGGCAGGTTTTTTGTTTTTCTTTTATTTCCGGGTTTTCTTCTTAGAAAGGGACAGATTTTTTATAGCCTGTACGACTTCAAGGATTATCCAATCCGGGGTAGAAGTTCCAGCGGTTACGCCAACGGACAATTTATTTTTGAACCATTGTTTTTTTATTTCGTCTTTTGTTTCTATCTGGTAAGCTTCACACCCCTGGCTACGCGCAAGTTCGGCTAATGTTTTTGTATTTGCCGAATTTTTTCCTCCCACGATTATCATTAGTTTAACTTTCTTAGCCAATTCCAGTGTTTCCTGCTGGCGTGAGATAACGGCTCTGCAGATTGTATTATATACGCGGACTTCTTCTGCTTTGGATAAAAGTTTTCCTACCATTTCCGCAAATATTTCCGGGGAAAGAGTCGTTTGAGAAACGATGCCGAGTTTTTGAGTCCTGGGTAATTTGGAAATGGCTTTCATATCATTTATGACTGTGGCTCTGAAATTTGTATGTCCGATGATTCCCTGGACTTCGGGGTGTTCTGCTGCGCCGATTACCACAACATTGTATCCTTCGTTACACAATCTTTTTGCGTATTCCTGGGCTTTCTGAACGAAAGGACAGGTAGCGTCTATTATTTCAAACCCCATTTTCTGGGCTTTTGGTATGAATTCCGGGCTTACGCCGTGTGAACGGATGATTAACTTTCCGGGTTCTATACCTTTTAGGCTGTCTAAAGCGCTTACACCGGTTTTTTCAAGTTGAGCAACGACCTGGGGATTATGTATTATGTGTCCCCACGTATAAGCCGGTGTTTTGTTGTTTTTTATCGTGTGATATGCAATATCTATGGAGCGCTTAACTCCAAAACAAAATCCGTAATTAGGTATAAGAAAAATTCGCATTTATTTTTTTAAGTCTCTTGCCATTTCTTCAATACGGGATTTTAATTCCTGTGTTATTATTTTACGGGCTTCTTTTGAATTTTTAAATTGGCGATAAAAGTCGGTGGGAATTGGTTTGCCGAGTTTTATCAGTACTCTGGTTTTTCTAAACATTTGGGTAATAAGAGGAGTATTTGTATTAACGATAAGAGTTGGGATTATTGGGACATTGAATTGAAAAGCCATCCAGGCAACCCCCTCATTAAATTCATTCAAGTGTCCTACTTTACTTCTTGTACCTTCCGGGAACATTATTATCGCTAATTTTTTACGCAATAACTCTTTAGTATAATCGAATGTGGCTTTTTCCGGTTTTTCTATGTCAATAGGATAAGCATTAAAACCTTTCATTATAAAAGTGGCAAACCTACTGGAAAAAAACACCGAAGTTTTTGACAAGAAATAGCATTCACGATTCCAGGCTGCAGTTCCTACTAATGGAGGATCAAAATTTGATAGGTGGTTTGGAGCAATAATCAGACCTATGTTTTCAAGAATATTTTCCCTGCCTTCCACTTGAAATCCAAATAATACCGTCCACAGATAGTTAATGACTTTTGTGCCTATACGATATCGTAATTTCATCATCTGTTTGATATTTTTTTAAATATTTCTATTATTTTCGTTGCTTGTTCTTCTATGCTGAGATTTGTGGTATCTATGATTACGGCGCCATCCGCTATTTTTAAGGGTGAATGTTTTCTTGTGCTGTCCTGTTTGTCTCTGGATTTTATACTTTCTATAATAGATTCGAAACTTTCGGATATCCCTTTCCCCGATAATTCTTCTTGTCTTCTTTTTGCTCTTGTTTCAACATTTGCATCCATATATATTTTTATTTCTGCATTCGGGAAAACTACGGTTCCCATATCTCTGCCTTCGCAAACGATTGATTGGTTTTGAGCTATTTTACGTTGAAGTTTGACCATATTTTCGCGGACTCCTTTATATGTAGAGCATAGGGATGCAAGTTTTCCGATTTCTTCTGTTCTTATTTGGGAGGAAACGTCTTCATCATTCAAGAGTATTTGGGTATCTACAAAACGAATATTAAGTTCAGGAACTAATTTTTCTACTTCCTGTTCATTTGAAGGCAAGATGTTATTTTTCAGTACTGCGACAGCGACGACTCTGTAGGTAGCACCGGTATCAAGGTATTTAAACCCGAGTTTTTGGGCAACAAGTTTTGCAGTTGTGGATTTCCCGCTTCCCGCAGGACCGTCTATTGTGATTACCATAATGTAGTATTCTTATTGAATAATTAATAAAAAGTCAAGCCTTTTTAAATAGGGGAATGTGACGATTAGTCTTGATAGCGGGATAGTAATCCCTAATCCAGCCAAGCTGGAAAGGGCTTTCTATAATAACTGTAATAACTTTAATATATAGTCCGGATAGGGATGTTTTTTGTAGAGAGGATGTTTCAATTTGTATTTTTGGGCTTTTGGAATTGCGATTTGATTTTGACATTTGAATTTTTAGTGGTGGGTGTTTTAAAATAAAAAAACCCTGGCAGTACTTACTCTTCCATCCCGTCACCAGGATAGTACCATCAGCTTCTGAGGCTTAACGACCGTATTCGAAATGGGAACGGGTGTGTCCCTCAGAATATAACCACCAAGATTATGAGTAGAGAATATACAAATAAATAGTTTTGTCAATAACTTTTTATAAAAAAGTTTTTTTTAGTGGCGGGCATTCTTAAAAACCTATTGACAAGGATACTAATTCTATTAAAATAAACGACAGTTTACTGAAAATTTTTGATATTTAATTTTTACTCCGCCTCAGGCGGGTTGATTTTGCGAACCATAGTCTGTAATATGGTCTGAATAATTGGGCAAACTCAAGAATGTAGTTTGAAACAAAGTGTAATAAAGGAATGTATGGCGGTGTAGCCAAGCGGTAAGGCAGTGGTCTGCAAAACCACTATGCAGCGGTTCGAATCCGCTCGCCGCCTTATAAAACTGCATAAAGTAATCGGTAATATGGATGAGTTGAACTGGTGAAGAATCCATTGAAAATTTAAGCAATTTCTGGAATAGGGAAAAATAATAATGCCACAAAGTCACAAAATCACTAGAAATCATTGCGAAAACTCCTGTAAGAATAAAATTGTATTATATTTTTGGTGAAATTTCGTGTTAGTTGGACTTTCCTGCCTTGGCGGGATTAGACCAACTTATCCAAATATGCTGGGTTTTAGTGCTTTTGTGGCAGAAAAAATTTGATTTAATATATGAACCAACCTTCTTATGTTGTTTACACTTCAGGAAAATCAAGAAAAAAAGGGATTGAAATATGGAAAGATATGTGCCTGGAACTTATAAGGAGTCGGGAACTTATAAGCCGTTTATTTATAAGGGATTTAATTGGTAGATACAAACAATCTCTTTTTGGACATTTATGGGTTGTCATAAATCCTTTTGTTGCCATAGGAACATTTATACTATTGAATAGAGCAGGGATTTTGAATATCGGGCATACGGACATTCCTTATCCTTTATTTGCATTGATAGGTCTGTCTGTCTGGCAATTGTTTTCAGGTGGAGTAATGATAGCTTCCCATTCCATTTTATCTGCAGGTGGTATGATTTCAAAAATAAATTTCCCGCGTGAGGCACTGGTTTTTTCAGCTATGGGACAGGTAATATTTGATTTTCTTGTAAGATTTTGTCTGATTGTTTTATTTTTCATAATATTCAAGTTTGTGCCAAGCTGGGGAATTTTGTTGTTCCCGTTTGCGCTTATCCCGCTTATATTTTTAACATTAGGATTAGGAATGCTCTTATCCATTGTTAATACCGTAATAAGGGATACTGCGAATATAGTATCTATTTTTATAACTTTTCTGATGTTTTTGACGCCTGTTTTGTATCCCGTACCACTTAGATTTTCCAGGGTTTTTAAGTTTAATCCGTTAAGTCCGTTAATTACTGCCCCAAGGGATTTAATAGCGTATGGTTATATAAAAGAACCAACAGGTTTCTGGATTATGTCCGTAGTTTCCGTTCTCATATTTTTGGTCTGTTGGCAGATATTTCATCTGGCAGAAACGAAACTGCCGGAAAGACTCTAAAAGTATAGATAGTGTAGACAGTTTAGATAGTTTATGGATTACAAAAAACTGAAAATTTGGGGAAAAGCTAATGGCTTTGCGCATGAGGTTTATAAAATTACTTTAAACTTTCCTAAAAGTGAGGTTTTTGGATTAACCTCGCAAATACGAAGAGCTGCTTTATCGGTACCAACTAATATTGTTGAAGGCGCGTCAAGGAAAAGTAAGAAAGAATTTCTTAATTTCTTAAACATTGCTATAGGTTCGCTAAACGAGGCTGATTATTTATTACAATTTGCATTAGAAGAAAACCTTATAGAAAAGGATAAATATAAATCTATAAAAAATAATATAGAATCTCTTTCAAAAAGTATTTGGGCTTTTTATAATTGTTTAAAAGGCAGTAAACCAACTATACCAACTACACTATCTAAACCATCTATGCTAACCTGATATGCTTAATTAAAGAATATGAACAAAGAACCAACTAAGCCATCTACACTGTCCTCGACAGACGTCGTTGTAAAGGTTGACGGTGTCAGCAAGAAGTTCTGCAAGAGCCTGAAGAACTCAATGTTGTACGGAGCGACAGATATTATAAAGTCAAGTTTCGGGATAAAAACGAAATCCGATAAATTACGAAAAGACGAGTTCTGGGCGTTGGATGATATTTCTTTTGAGTTAAAAAAGGGAGAAGCGCTGGGGATTATAGGTCCGAATGGTTCGGGAAAGACTACGATGTTAAAAATGTTGAACGGGATATTTATGCCGGATAAAGGGAAAATAGAAATGAAAGGTAAAGTTGGCGCGCTCATAGAACTCGGGTCAGGGTTTCATTCAATGTTAACGGGTAGGGAAAACATATACATTAATGGAGCGATACTTGGGATGAGTAAAAAGGAAATAGATAAAAAGTTTGATTCCATAGTAGAATTTGCGGACATAGGAGATTTTCTTGATGCGCCTGTAAAACATTATTCCAGCGGTATGTTTGTAAGGTTGGGTTTTGCAATAGCGATTCACAGTGAGCCAGATGTTTTGTTGATAGACGAAATATTAGCGGTAGGGGATATGAATTTTCAGGCAAAATGCTATACTAAAATGGCGGAATTAATAAAAAAGGGCATATCAATTGTTCTTGTAACTCATAATAGATACAGCATTCAGGAAATATGTAATAGATGTTTATACTTAAAAATGGGAAAACAAAAAGATACCGGAGAAACTTATAAAGTAGTTAATTCTTATCTTTCCGATGTAGAAAGCGCTATGTTAAAAGAAAAAAATCAAAAAGAGTTAAGCGAAAAAAAGGATTCACTTATTACGAAAATAGAAATTTTAGATATTAACAATAATGTTAGAAATAATTTTCAAACAGGTGAATTTATACGTATCAGATTTCATTATGGCATAAAAGAACCTATCAAGCAACCGGGTTTTGCAATAACTTTTTTACATAATGATAAAAGATATCATTTGTCTTCCAGCAGTGACTATATATTTCATGCTCATTCATACTTTGATGGGTGTAAGATTGAAAACATAGAAGGTAAAGGATATATAGATTTAGTATTTCAACATATTTACCTGCCTATCGGGAAGTATAAGTATTCAATATATTTTTATATAGATAACAGTTTTTTAAGAGAAAAACATGAAGACCTAGGAGAAATAGAAATAAGCTGGTCGGAAGGAAGTTCCAAAAGAACATTATTTGATTTGCCAAGGAAATGGGAATTAGGTGACGGGAAATGAGATTTATTCCACTTGGGCCTTCATTGAGAGAAGAATGGGATAAAATCGTTTACAATTCTGATGATGCCTGGATGTTTCATCTTTATGACTGGATTACGTTGATTGAAAGAATTCCGGAATGGAATCTTGCGCCCGAGAATTTTTTAGTTGAGCACGAAGGGAAAATTGTCGCCATATTTCCACTCCAGATGCGAAGCCATACCAAAGAACTTCTATCTACAGGGATGGGACCAGCCGGTCATGCAATAAGAAATGACGTAAAACATAAAGATAGAGAAAATATACTAAAAGAAACTTACGAGTATATAAAAAATATTGCATATAAAAAGAAAGCGTCGAAAATATCTATATTTATTCCTCCTTTAAATGAAACATCTTTAAATAATCATAGAGGGGTGAATCCTTTGGTTAATTACTTTTATTTGGATGTTTCAACGCATACCTGGATAATTGATCTTTCTAAGACTAAAACCGAACTTTATGATAATATTTCAAGAAACGCAAGAAGAGAAATAAAAGAAGCAATAGATAAAGGTTATAGAGTAAGAGAAATAAACTCTCGCGAAGAAATAGATATTTATTATAACATTCATTGTCATA
Source organism: bacterium (assembly GCA_028688815.1). Classification (GTDB taxonomy): domain Bacteria; phylum Hydrothermota; class UBA3073; order JACQXS01; family JAQTXJ01; genus JAQTXJ01. The sequence goes on from JAQTXJ010000050.1 coordinate 16,557, forward strand.
CTTATGAACGTACCGGAGTAATGCCTCATCCTAAAGCATATTTTCTTGGTATTTATGATTACTTTATCTTAAATGGCAGAACAAAAGGATTTGTTGCCATTGATAAAAACAACGAACCTATAGGATTTACCAATATTGCCATTTTTAAGGAAAAAGCAGTATATTTTACTACCTGTTGCGAAGATGAACATTTCAAAAATGGTGTGTATTATTTGTTGCTTTGGAATGCTATAGAATATGCTAAGGACAATGGTTTAAAATGGTTTGACTGCGCGGAAGCTTTTCCAAATGTAAAAGAAGGAAAATTAAAAGGTCTGAATGATTTTAAGAGTAAATTTGGCGGGGAATTACATAGGTTTTATAAAGGGGATATGATTTTTGTTCCGGATGATAAACTTGAAAATAAGCCCGAAGAATGGGAAGCATTAAAAGAGTGGGTTAAATATACAAAATTATTAATTAAGAGAATTTCAGTAAAAAGAATGTTAAGATGAAAATATGAAGTTTCTGAAATTAGAATCGTCCTTAAAAGAAGAATGGGATAAAATTGTACAAAATTCTGATGATGCATGGATATTTCACCTTTACGACTGGATTACGATGATTGAAAGAATTCCGGAATGGAATCTTAAACCGGAAAACTTCTTAGTTGAGCACGAAGGAGAAATTGTTGCGATATTCCCGCTTCAAATGCGAAGACATACCAGAGGACTTTTATCTACCGGAATGGGAGCAGGAGGACATGCGATAAGGAATAATGTGGAGAGCAACGTTAAGGACAATATAAAAAAAGCAATGTATAAACATATAGAAGAAATTGCGTATAAAAATAATTCTCCCTATATAACTATCTCCCTGCCTCCTTTAAGTAAATTTTCATTAAATAATCAATGGGGAGTTAATCCGCTTATTAATTATTTGTATTCTGATACTTCTACGCATACATGGATGATAGATTTATCTTTTACCGAAGATATTTTATGGAATAACTTGTCTTATAATGCCATAAGGAAAATTAAATTGGCGAAAGAAATGGGATATTCCGTAAAAAAAATTCAGACCCTTGAAGAAATGGAAAAGTATTACGAAATTCATTGTGAAACATACAGAAGAACAGGTGTACGCCCTCATCCGGAAGAATATTTTCTGGGAATTTATGAAAAAATGGTTTCTAAAAATATTAGTGTTATCTGGGCAGGTATTTCTCCTCAGGGTGAAATGGTTGCATTTAAGAATATTGGATGTTTTGGAGAAGGAACTTTATTCTGGACAGGTTGTTGCAAAACTGATCATCTTAAAAATGGTATCAATTATTTACTTACATGGCATTCAATATGTTGGTCAAAGGAACAAGGATACAGGTGGTTTGAAAGTGGGGAGGCATTTCCAAATATTAGAGAAGGAAAGTTGAAAGGTTTGAATGATTTTAAGAGTAAATTTGGCGGGGAGTTATATAGATTTTATAAAGGCACTATGTTTCTTATTTCGAAAGATAAACCTGAAAATAAACCCGAAAAATGGGAGGCGTTAAAAGGATGGGTTAAATATACAAAATTATTAATCAGGAAAATGTCAGGAAAAAGAATATTGAGGTTTGGGATATGGCTATTTAAAAAACCTTATCGGCATATTAAGTTTTTAAGGTCTAAGAAGTTGTATTACCCCAAAGTCTCTTTTATAAAACCATATTGGGGGGTAAAGGAGTTTCAATGTGGGACTTCTTACAGAGATGTGGAGCATCCCGCTACGGTGGTGATGGAAAATGACAATTCTGTAGAAATACTAATAAAAAAGTTCAGAGATAAATTGAATATGAAAGGGACAATTATCCCTACAAGCAGCGGCAGGATAGGGCTTGAACTGGCTTTAAGAGTTTTAAAGAGTAAATACCCGAAAAGAAATAAAGTTGTAATTCCCACTTATGGATGCAAAGGCACTTTTGACCCTGTAATAAAGGCAGGACTTAGTCCTATTTTGGTGGATATAGGAAAAGATTTGAATATTGCTCCTTCTGCTGTAAAAGATTGTTTAGACGCAGAAGTTTTGGCGATGCTTATTCCGCATTTATGCGGGTGCAAGGCAGAAACAGAAAGTCTGGCAAAAATGGCAAAAGAAAAAGACATAATCGTTATTGAAGATGTATGCCAGGGGATGGGAGGTAAAGATTCTACAGGTTTTTGGGGAACGCAATACGATATGGCAATTTTTTCGTTCGGGATGGGGAAAAACCTTATGGCAACTGCAGGCGGTATATTAGTTTCAAACATTTTGGAAAAAGAAATCTTAGAAGAATCAAAAAATCTAAGCAATGAGGATACTAAAATAGTAGAAAAAAGGTTTAAGAATATAGTGGAACGGTATTTTT
>JAQTXJ010000128.1 GCA_028688815.1 bacterium
TCTTTAACTTCTGATGGGTTCATCCCGGCCGCAGGCTCATCTAATAACAATAATTCGGGCTCGCTTGCTATTGCGCGGGCAATCTCTAACTTGCGTTGACATCCGTATGGCAGGTTTTTGGCAAGCTCATTCCTGTAATCTTTTAATCCGACAAATTCAAGATAAGTCCCCGCTTTTTCTTTTACAAACTTTTCTTCCTCTCTTGCCCATGCCGGCATAATCAAAGCTCCCCAGAGTCCGCATTTTGTTTTTGAATACATCCCTACCATAACATTTTCTAAAACAGTCAAAGATGTAAATAATCGTATTCCCTGAAAAGTTCTTGCTAAACCTAAAGTGGCTATTTCATCCGCCCTGAGATTAGAAATCAATTTTTCTTTGTATAAAATCTTACCATGTGTAAGCGGATATACTCCCGAAATGCAATTAAAAAAAGTAGTTTTCCCTGCGCCATTAGGGCCGATTAAACCTGCAATCTCCCCTTTATTTATAGATATGTCAAGCTTTTCAATTGCTTTTATTCCGCCAAAATGTTTGCTGACTTGCTTTGTTTCTAAAATTTTCATGCTATATCCTGATAAAAATCCCTAATGGCTGCCGCCAAAGGGCTTCTAATCATAAATTTCTTCTCTTATACGGCAATAAACCTTCAGGTTTGAATCTCATCATAGCAATCATTACTATTCCAAAAAGTAACATACGGGAATTACCAAAGTAATCCCTGAAAATCTCGGGAATAATAATTAAACAACTTGCGCCCAGAATTGCGCCGGGAATACTTCCCATACCGCCTAATACAACCATACATAAAACAAGCGCGGATTCAAAAAATGTAAAACTTTCCGGTGATACATGAGTCGCTTTTGCTCCGAAAAATGCGCCCGCGACTCCTGCAAAAGCCGCACTAATCGCAAAAGCTAACAACTTCAAACTCATACAATTAATCCCCATGGCTTTTGCCGCCCGCTCATCTTCTTTTATCGCTACCCACGCCCTTCCAAGACGGGAATTATTAAGCCTGTTAAACACAAATACTGCAACAAACAAAAAAGCTAAAATTAAATAATAATAATTTTTTGGACTGTGGAATACAAAACTTCCAATGCTTGGACGGGCTATTCCTAAAATTCCGTTCGGACCATTTGTTACGCTATCCCAGTTGTTGAGAACGATTCTCGTTATCTCGCCAAAACCAAGAGTTACAATTGCAAGATAATCTCCGCGTAACCGCAGAACGGGAAGCCCAAGTAATATTCCAAATATTATTGCCATGCCTGCCGAGATAGGAACACATATGGAAAACGGAATATGGAAATGTACGGAAAGTAAAGCATAAGTATAAGCGCCGATGGCATAAAATGCAATATACCCCAGAACTAATAATCCTGCAAAACCAACGGCTATGTTTAATCCTAAAGCCAATAATGCATATATCCCGCAATCAACAAGAATGTTGTTCGTGCGCCTGTCAAGAAACATAGGAATTATTATAAGCGAAAGAATAAATAAAATACGAACAATCAAATACCCGTAAGGGATTTTTTCATTGGCCTTTGATAGAAAATCATCCCAGTTGTCTTTGAAAGAAGAAATTTTAGCAGGGAATTTAATGAATCGTAAAAATGAAAGTATAAAAACTACGGATGCAATGTATATGCTTTTTATAGGCCCCGCAAATGGTAAGGCAATAATCCATAACCAGAATGTCCAGAATAATGATTTAAGCATTAAAACTTTTCCCCTATTCTTTCACCAAATATTCCCTGTGGACGGAAAATTAATATTAAAATCAAAATAATAAACGCAAAAACGTCTTTCCATTCGGATGCTCCGGGTATTAATCCTGCCGCAAGACTTTCCGTTAACCCGAGGATTAACCCGCCAAACATTGCGCCGTAAATATTTCCTATCCCGCCTAATACCGCCGCAGTAAAAGCTTTTACTCCCGCCAGATATCCGATATAATACCATACCCTTCCGTAATACATTGCTACCATTACCCCGGCAGCCGCCCCAAGAATTGAACCTATGATAAATGTAACGGAAATTACGGTGTCTACTTTTATGCCTACAAGATGAGCCATCTTCAAGTCCTGCGCAGTTGCACGCATGGCTTTTCCTATTTTAGTACGAGTAACGAAAAAATTTAGCAAAAGCATAAGTATAACTGAAGTGATAATTATTACCAGCTGGAGAGAATAAATCTGGGCTCCGCATATGTATAATCTTGAACCGTCCGAAGGTATGAATTTAGAAAAGAAATTGGAAAAATAAACATTTATTTGTTCCGAAATCAGATGAGAAAAAACTTTATCTTTCGCCCCTTGCGTCAACATTACGTAGTTTTGTAAAAATATGGATACCCCTACGGCAGTGATTAATGCAGACAAACGTGGAGCGTTCCGAAGAGGTTTGTAAGCAAATTTTTCTATCGTAAAACCATAACACCCCGTAAAAAACATGGCAAATAAAAATACAAGCGGAAGTAAACCCGCAATAGGTAAAGAAAGCTTAATTGAAACGACGAATATTATGGCAAGATACGCGCCGAGCATATAAATTTCACCATGCGCGAAATTTATAAGCTGTAATATCCCATATACCATTGTGTAGCCTAATGCGATTAACGCATATACGCTGCCAACGGTAAGCCCGTTAATTATTTGTTGTGCTAGCATTTAAAAGATAAAACGAGAGGCGTACTATTTCCTATTTTATATCCTGATAGCTAAACTGATAATTCTATAATGTCAAATACTTTTTCATCATCTCAATACATTCTTTACAAATCAAAATAGGTGCCGTTCCTTTTCTTGCCGATTCCCTGTTCCTGATAAATTTTTCACTGTTCCATATTCCCTTGAACGAGCTTTCTAATATATTCCCATAACTGTATTGCTCGGCAAAAGGTATACAACACCCCGGCGTAACATTCCCGTTAAACGTAACCCTTATTTCTTTCCAAAACCTATCACAAATAAAAGGCTTATTCCAATCATAAGTCTTAGATAACTCGGGATAATACATACATTTAATTCCCGATTTTTTTAATTCCTGTTTTCCGACTTCCAATTCTTTTTTATAAGAAGATAATGACCCTGCACTCTTTAATTTCCAATCTCCAAAATTAAAAAGGTAACTGTCTATCTCGCAAATATAGTCTACGCCAAGCTCTTTCGCAAGCTTTATGAATTCAATTAATTCGCCTTCGTTCTCTTTCATAAGTATAAAATTTATTCCAATAAGCGGAGTCTTGCTGTGGAGTTTACGTTTTAATTCAACTAACGTTTTTATATTATTCAAAACTTTGTCAAACTTATCCGTTCCTCGTATCTTCTTGTGGGAAGAAGCATTTGTGGCATCAAGACTTATATGGATTTTTGACAACCCTGATTTTATGATTTCGTGAGCCATAGATTCGTTTATCAATACACCATTTGAAAATATAGTCGTGATAACATAAGGGCGCGTATGTTTTATATATTTGATTATATCAAAAAACCGGGGATGGAGTAATGGTTCTCCAACTCCATTTAAGCTTACGGAAAGCGCATACGGAAACTCGTTAAATACTTTCTTAAATTCATCAAAACCCATCATTCCGGTTTTATACTTCGTTTTTTTTATACAGTGGATGCAGTCAAGATTGCATTTATTTGTAAGTTCAATCCCGATGCGGTAAGGATAAAAGTGTAATGATTTTTTATAGTGAGACGCTTCGTATTTGTGTAATAACCCGTATAATAAAGATTTGAAATAAAAATAATTTAATTTCATCTTATTGTTCTTTCGTGGTAAACTCTTCGTCGTCTTTTTCTGTCATTTTTTAACCCCAAAACTTTTCTTTCTTTTCTTTGCGACTTTGCGACTTTGCGTGAGATTCTCCGTTCTCTGTTTTCGTGTTTTTTTCTTTTTTCATACTTTCGTGGTTATTTATTTTCTGTTTTTTAAACTCTCTAATTTTCTGTTCATCCGCGTTCATCTGCGGTTCCATTATTTCCGTTCTCTGTCATTTTTTAACCCCAAAACTTTTCTTTCTTTTCTTTGCGACTTTGCGACTTTGCGTGAGATTCTCCGTTTTCTCTTTTCTGTTATTTTTTAATCCCTCGCCCTTCAGACGGGGGTATTTATTTTGTATTCTTAACTATAACTCTTATCCTGTCAATACTTTTTCAGAATAAGTTTTACTATTGTTGTCCTCATTCCTCCCTTTAATTCTATTTTCTCTTTTTCCTTCTCTCTTTTTTGTTAATCTGTTACTCTGAAACTTTTTTTCTTTTTTGTTCTCTGCGAATATCCTAATTCTGTTTATCCTTTTTATATTTTATCTCTATGTTTCTCTGTTTTTTAATCTTGTTGTTAGTTAGACTTTGTCCTGTCAAGGACTTAGTCTAACTTATCCA
>JAQTXJ010000129.1 GCA_028688815.1 bacterium
ATGGCAATACAATTCTTCATAAACCACTGCCCGATAAAGAAGCAATATTTGTAGTAAAAAACAGGGTAGCAGGATTCCGAACAAAGAAAATAGAAATTACCAATCAAAACTTGCCGGATATTATTGATAATCTTAAGAACAAAATAGAAACAATAGAAATAGACGCGCAGGTTGTAGAACACCCATGGGAATTGATTTCACTAAATAAAGAAACATTGATAAAAGATTATGAATTACTCGGGAATTCGCAACCCTGTACGATTGAAAAAGGCGGAATAGTTGAACAGGGTGCATATTTAAACACTGACGATGGTCCCATTTATGTAAGTGCAGGCGCTCGCATAAGAGCAACTTCTCTTGTAGACGGACCATTTTATATAGGTGAAAATAGTTTAATAGACGGGGCAAAAATAAGACCTGCCGTTACGATTGGCAGAACCTGCAAAATAGGAGGCGAGGTAGAAGAAAGCATATTCTCCGACTACTCAAACAAACACCATGAAGGTTTTGTGGGACATTCTTATATAAGCGAATGGGTAAACCTTGGTGCGCTCACTACTACTTCAGATTTAAAAAACACTTACGGCACAATAAAAATAAATACTTTTGATTCAACGTTGGATACCGGAACTCTAAAACTTGGCTCATTTATAGGAGACCATACCAAAACCGGAATCGGAACTTTATTAACTACGGGATGCGTAATCGGATGTTTTGCCAATATTTATGGCGGCGGAATATTTCCTAAATACGTACCGTCTTTTAGTTGGGGAACAAAAGACAAACTCGATGAATATGAACTTGATAAGGCAATAGGCGTATCAAAAAGAGTTATGTTAAGAAGAGGAGTTGCATTAACTCAGGAATATGAATTAAAAATAAAAAAAGCATTTGAACAAACAAAAAAAGAAAGACATTAATGCGGGTAGATAGGAGCACGTGCTCCTATCCAACCCATATAACATATAAAAAAAAGGAGAACAAGTGAAACTAGCAATCATAGGAACAGGCCACGTAGGGCTCGTAAGCGCAGTATGTTTTGCAGAAATAGGATATGAAGTAACCGGGATTGACTCTGATTCAAAGAAAATAGAAGGATTAAAAAAAGGCATAATCCCGATATACGAAGAAGGTCTCAAAGAGTTGCTCGACAAAAATAAAAACAAACTTAAGTTTACGACTTCTATTGCCGAAGGCATACAGGAAGCCGATATTATATTTATATGTGTGGGAACGCCCCCAAAAACATCCGGAGATGCAGACTTATCCATAATCGAAGAAGTCGTTACCCAGATAGCAAGCTCTATGAAGAGTTATAAAATCATAGTAGAAAAAAGCACCGTTCCGGTTCAAACAGGAATACGAGTAAAACAATTAATGGAAATGAAACTTAAGGGCAAAGTAGAGTTTGACATAGCGTCTAACCCTGAATTTCTAAGAGAAGGAATGGCAATCTATGATTCACTGCATCCGGATAGAATCGTAATTGGCGTAGAAAGTGAACGCGCAAAAAACCTTTTTATTGAACTGTACAAGCCAATAAATGCGCCGTTAGTTATAACCAACATTGAGTCGGCGGAATTAATAAAACACGCATCAAATTCTTTCCTTGCAATGAAAATTTCATTTATAAATGCAGTTTCTACCGTTTGCGAACTTTCAGGCGCAGATATCAGAAAAGTAGCCGAGGGTATTGGGCTGGATAAAAGAATCGGGAAAGACTTCTTAAATGCCGGTATCGGATTCGGTGGATTCTGCTTCCCGAAAGACTTAAAAGCTTTCAGAAGAATTGCATCAAAATTAGGATATGAATTTGGACTGCTTGAAGAAGTAGAAAAAATAAACGAAGAAATGAAAATTGGGTTTGTGGATAAAATTGAAAATGCCCTCTGGAACTTAAAAGACAAGACCATAGGGATATTAGGTCTTGCATTTAAACCTGGAACCGAAGATATGAGATACGCGCCTTCCATTGATATAATCAATGCTTTACAGGAAAGCGGCGCAAAAATAAGAGCTTATGACCCTGAAGCAATGGAAGAAGCAAAAGAAATCCTGAAAGATATTACTTATTGTAAAGACGCTTACGATGTTGCAAAAGGTTCCGATTGCCTGTGTATCGTTACGGAATGGGATGAGTTTAAAAAGATGGATTTGAAAAAAATAAAAGATTTGCTTCGTTCTCCGATTATAATAGACGGTAGAAATATATTTGAAAAAGAGAAAATAGAAAAATTGGGTTTCAAATATAAAGGAATCGGAATAAAACAGTAATTATGACAATCTTTATATTATGCCTTCTTTCAACACTATGGTATGAGGACTGGACAAACGCGGGTATCGACGAATTATTAATCAGGACGAAAGAAAAACCAACCGTTTTTACCGGAACGGTCCCACTTGGCAGAGGCGAATTATCTCATTTCCTTAACAATGTAAATCCCGTAACTACCCCCGAATTATGGCTTAAAGGGAAATTAGAAAATGAACTGGATAATTACGAAAGGTTTGAATATTCCGCCGGGATAATATCGGATTCTTTTACAAGAGAAGCCATATTAATAGGAAAAGGCGTTCACACTTCCTTTTTGACGGTTTTTGTAGAACCTATGGCAAAATTTAACGCCAGCAATGAATACCCGACAAACCTATGGCAGGATTTTGTAGGCTGTGAATACTTAAAAGGATATATTAAACTTTCAGGTTTCGGGACAGCCGTAACCCTTGGACGCGAACCCATAAAATGGGGACCTTCGCCAAGAAACACTTTACTCCTTTCGGGAAACGCACCTCCTTTTGATATGGTTAAATTAAACTATTCTAATTCCAGATTTAAGTTTTCGTTTTTAGGAACGCTTCTCGATTCATTATTAGGCTGCAATAGATATCTTACGGGACACAGGTTAGAATACAAAATCGGCAATCCACTTTATCTCGGGTTTTCTGAGATAGCTTTATTTGGCGGCAAGAACAAACTTCCGGATTTATACTATTTCAATCCTGTTTTTATTTATTATCCATATCAATGGAATCGTCCTTCGGAAGTTAATATCTTATGGAGTATGGATTTTAAATTGCTCTTAAACCAGATAGGAATTTATGGCGAGTTTTTAATAGACGATACTCCATATTCAGAGACAGAGGTTGGCGACCGTCCTAAAATCGGAATAAATACCGGATTACAGTGGGTTATAGGCAAAAATTATTTCCTTGCAGAATATACCAACGTAACGAGATGGACTTACGACCACCTGCATCCGTGGCAGCAATATACATATCTTGGCTACGAAATAGGACATCCTTCCGGCCCCGATTTTGATGAAACGTTTCTTGGAATCAATCACCATTTTTCCAAAAGTGTAGATTTCCTTTTGGATTATACTCTATTCCGCAAAGGAGAAGGCACAATAAATGAGCCTTACCCGGTTCTGCCAAATCATTTCCCATCCGATTACTGGTTAACGGGAGACCTTAAATATCAAAATAAAATAGAACTCGGAATCCAAATCCATAAAACTTTTACTGTATCCTGTAAGGCAGGTTATATTATATCCGAAGGAAACAACACTCCGGTATTTTCTGTCTTTTTACACAATATTTCAAAAGCCATTCTATGACATTTGAGAAAGAGTTTATATTAACCACCTCCGCGCATCAGGAACTTATAGACATAACTCACGAGGTAAAAAAAATTGTTCAGGAGTCGGGCATACAGAACGGTTTTTGTATTATATTTATTCCTCACGCTACCGCGGGAGTAATTCTAAATGAAAATGCCGACCCAAATATTAAAATTGATTTCTTAAATGCTTTAAACAAAGCCATCCCGGAAAGAGCAAATTATTTGCACGACAACATAGACGGCAATGCCGCCGCTCATATAAAATCTTCAATTGTTGGTCCATCCGTAACCATTCCCATAAAAAATAATCAACTATTACTTGGCACATGGCAGGATATTATGTTCTGTGAATTTGATGGCCCGCGCTCATCAAGAAAGGTTATCGTCCACATATATTAAAAAACTAATTTAATGTTAACTATCTCCTGCCCACTGGCCACCTTTCCTTTACATATTAAATGGAACAAATTAAAAAAGACAAAAACATAAAATTTATTTTCCGCGCATTCCAATACAGGAATTACCGTCTTTTTTTTGGAGGCCAGGGAATATCCCTTATCGGAACGTGGATGCAGCAGATTTCTTTAAGCTGGCTTGTATACCGCCTTACCAACTCCGCATTTTTGCTCGGTGTAGTCGGGTTTTCGTCAAACATTCCCATCCTGCTTATAGAACCATTTGCCGGGGTTTTGGCAGACCGCTGGA
>JAQTXJ010000051.1 GCA_028688815.1 bacterium
CATATATCGGGAGATTATCCTGCTTTTGCGACGGATTTGATAGAAAAAAATACCGGCGCGCCTGCATTGTTTATAACGGGAGCTTCCGCGAATATAAATCCAGTTTCCGGAGTTACGAATTCTTTCAAGGAAGTCGAAAGATTAGGGAAGAAAATTGCGTTGGAAACATTAAGGATTAAAGATAAAATCAAAACTAAGCCTGTTAATTATTTTAAAACTGCAAACTATGTGCTTCAGCTTTCTGCCGGCTTCTTATCTAGTAAAGAAATAGAAAAAGAAAAGAAAGCATTTGCAAAAGAGAAAACACTTGAAACAAGAGCCAAGTCAGAATGGGCGCAGCTGGCGCATAAAGAAATATCCGGTAAAAAGAACCCGCCTAAAATAAATCTTGAACTTAATGCGCTTGCTGTTAATGATATTGTATTTTCAACGTTTCCTGTTGAATTATTCGTAGAAGTAGGGCTTAACATCAAGAAAAAATCAAAATTTCCGAATACGATTATAGGTTGTTATGCGAATGGATGTGTCGGGTATGTTCCTACGAAAAAGGAATATCTAAAGAAAGGTTATGAAATAGAAGATTCGTATAAGTATTTTGGAATTTATCCCCTTGCCCCGGGAACAGGGGAACTCCTGCAAAAAATCGCCCTCAAACTAATAAACAATCTGAAGTAAATTTCAACCGCAATCTTGCTGGACGGTTATAAAATAAAAGAATTAAATTAACAGAGATTGAAAGAGATTGAAAGAGATTGAAAGAGATTTTTATTAACTGCTGAGGTGTAATGTTTCATTTTTATCTCTTGTATTCTCTTTAAATCCCTGTTAAAAATGAATTTGTTCTTCTTTTTTTCTTCTTGTGTTTTAATCCTGTCAATCCTGTCTGATTTTCCTGTATCCTATTAGCCTTTTTCGTGTTTATTCGCGGATAAAAATTCTTTTTGTTGTCTGTTTTTTTATGGTATAATCTTGTTTATCTGCGTTAATCTGCGTCCAAAAATTTCTTCTGTTTGTTAACAAAAGGGCAGATGAAACAATATCATTTCACCTGCCCTCTAATTTACTAAAGTAATAAATTACAATCCTTTAAATACGCCCTTCTTTCTCCATCTATTTATGAACAATATTATTGCAGCTGCGGAAACTAAGGTTGAAACTCCTAATAATAACCAGTGTTTTCCAAACAAACTTGTCATAATAACCGTAGCTCCTCCACAAAGTAGAATGCCAAGGAAACAATCAATAAGGTCATTTGAAGTTTCTGTCTTTATTCTTTTTCTTTCGTCTACGGAAAATTCTTTAGTAATCGGTCCCCATAAACCCGGTGGCTGGCAACGTTTGTAGAAATTAATTAACGTTTCCTTTTTCTCAGGTTTCGTGAGAAGAGTAACAATTAATATAACCAACCATCCGGCTACGAATAACAATAAAAATCCCTGCCAGAATGGTTTTTGAGAAAATCCCCACGGGAACCATATTAAATATCCAAGAGGGATACCTGCTATTATAGCTGATGCTTCTCCGTAAATATTCAGTCTCCACCAGAAAAATCTCATCCATGCTAAAGGAAGAATAAATGCTACCATAACCGAGTTTATAAACAAGAACCATGCCATCATTCCTTTTACCAGATAATGAGCGACTAACAAAGAAAGAATAAGCATAATTACCGTGCAAATTTTACTTGCCAGTACGTAATGTCTTTCTGTCGCATCCTTCTTTATAAATCTTCTATACATATCGTTTATCATATACGATGCGCCCCAGTTCATTTCTGTAGATATCGTTGACATATACGCGGATAATTCTGCTACAACAATTAACCCCGTCAACCCGACAAACGAGTATTTCGAAACTAATAATCCCCATATTAGAGCAGGGTCAACAGAACCCGGTGCATATAGCGCCGCTCCGATTATACCGAGAAATAAAAATGGGACAACCCTTACGACTAAAGATAAAACTGCATTAAAGATTTGCCCTAACTGTGCGTGGAATTCATTCTTTGCTGCCATAAACCTTTGAGCGGTAAACCCTTCCCCGCCTGAAGGCGAAGCCGCAAAGAAAAGTCCCTGTATGACTAACGCAACTAAAGTCATCCCTACAAGGTCGCTCCCGGGAGGCATTGCTTTAAAAAATTCGGGTCCTCTCAAGGCAAGCACCTTGTCATAAACGACATTAAACCCGCCGGCATTATGTAAAATAATCGGAATAAGAATTATATTCCCTACCATAAAAACCCCGAATTGAACTACATCGGTATATGCAACACCTAATAGTCCGCCAACGGTAGTATATATCAATACTATTATTCCTGAAAATATTATTAACTGCAGTTCAGTGCATCCGATAATGGGACATACGGCTTTTCCTAACCAGCCCGTTACATATCCCATAAGAACTATTGCCCAGCCAAAACTCATAAAAACTCCATAAATACCTCTGAAAACACCTGCCGTTTTTCCGCTGTATCTGACTTCGATAAGCTCGGCAGTAGTAACAACGTTAAGTCTTCTCCAGAATTTCGACCAGAATACGGCTACAATAGGCATCCAGATTATCCATGGTAACCACCACCACCAATTTCCTAACAATCCACTATTATAAACAAGCATCGTAAAAGCAGGCGCCGCTCCCGCGCAACTGTATGTCGCCACTGCGGAAAACGCAAGAACCCACCATGAAAGGCTTCTATCAGCGGTGAAATAACTTTCCATACTTTTGCTGGAACGCTTGCTGAAATAGTATCCCAACCACAACATTCCAATAGAATATACTACTACAATCCCCCAATCTATGAACGCCATACTTTTACCTCCTTTTAATTTAAACTATTACTTTAATTAAACCCAAATGTCAAAGCCAAAATTCCAAATCAAGTCCAAATGTTTTAAATCCAAAACTATTTATTTGTTTGTCTAACAATAGAACTGAATATCAAAGTAAGTTCGTGTGACTCCTGCCAGAGTTTTCTGCACTCATCTTTTTTTGTAGAATTAGCTTTGGCAATCATTCTAATCCAGTGCATCGTTTCTTTTGATTCTTTTTTACATATTCCGAGCTTATGTTTAAAATCCTTTTTCGATTCTCCGGCATCCGCCTCCATATAATTTGCTCCAATACTTGTTGCTGAACGTACGATCTGACTTATGAGCGGATAATTTATCGGTGTATTTGGAAGAGTACCGGCAAATTCAATAATTTCCTCTCCAAATTTGGCTGTTCTTTCCTCTAAATCATATTTCTTTTTGACATTTGGATTTTGGATTTGATTTGACATTTGGATTTTGATATTAAGATTTTAGCTTCAAGCATCTCCCCGTATCTAACGATTCTTTTGCTTTTAATACAAGTTCTAATGCAAATTTTGCATCTTCAGGTGTTACGATTTTTGGCTCTTTATTCTTTAATATACAATTTATAAAATATTCAATTTCGGCTATATATCCATCTTTTTTAGGCAATTTAGGGTATGTGAATTTTTTACCCGGTTTTTGAACGGTCAAAGTGTGTTTTGCTTTATTATTAATTTCAATGAATCCATTTTTGCATACTGCTTTTACATAGTTCCCAAGTTCGTATCCCTTAGGCATAAGAAAATTAGATTCCACATACGCAATTTTCCCGGGATACTTTAAAGTCGTAGATACTTGAGTATACAAACCTTTATTATTACATGCCTGACGGCAGTCAAGTCTTATCCCCGTAGAATAAACGGAAACCGGTTTTCCTATCAGAAAATTGGTAAAATCAATATCGTGAATGTGTAAATCAGTAACTACCCCGCCGCTTTGAGAATTATCTAAAAGCCAGTTCTTGTCAGACCATACAGGAAGAGCTATATCACGGTTCATTGTGATAAATATAAGTTCGCCGAGTTCTCCACTGTCTATGATGTCTTTCAGGGTAATATATTCAGGCCAGAATCTGACCACCTGTGCAACCATAAATTTAACTTTTGCTTTTTTTGCTGTCTGTATCATTCCTTCTGCTTCTTTAAGAGTTAGCGCGATTGGTTTTTCGCAAAGAATATGTTTGCCTTTCTGCGCGGCTTCAATAGTGAATTTCGGATGTAATTTTGTAGGTAAACATATATCAATCATATCTACTTCATCAATGAGTTTGTGCGGGTCGGTATATACTTTTTTTATCTTGAATTTATTGGCTAATTTAGTTGCCGCTTCTTTGCGGTAATCACATATTCCATATAATTGGATTTTGGAGTGCAATAACGGTGTTATTGCAGTTCCTTTGTTGATAGAAGAATAGCATTTTGAATGTTCTTCTCCCATCGCTCCTGCTCCCAAAATTCCAATTTTTAACATATTAAGCTGGAACATAATATGAATTTCTAAAGTGTCAATTTTTTTGTAGAAACAGATTATAATCCGTCTCTTTATGTTTTCTTTTTTTGTGATAATCTGTGTTAATCTTGTGGGTACTACTGTTGCCTTCTAAAATCACCATTTCACTTGACACAAATTCAAACACAATATAAATAATATGAAATTATGAAAAAAGAAGAAACAAATAATCTGCAAAAATCGGTTGAAGATATTCGTCAGTTAAATGGACATAGAGAGCGATTACGAGACAAGTTTATGAAATCCGGATTTTCCGGTTTTAAAGATTATGAAATTATTGAACTTCTTCTTACCATCGGGACACCACGCAAAGATTGTAAAGTTCAGGCGAAAGAAGCTATTGAAAAGTTCAAGACTCTAAGGGGTGTATTGGAGGCTAATTCGGAAGAACTTCAGACAATAAAAGGTATAGGACCTAATAACATATTCGGTATAAAACTCATACAAAAATCAGCCGAAGACCTTTTCAAAGAAAGGTTATTTAAGGAAAAAATTGAATACGGGGAACAAATAAAATTTCCAAAAGCACTTTTTGATTATCTTTATTCTTCTATGGGATTTCTTGAAAAAGAACAATTCAAAGTTATTCTTATGGACACAAAAAACAGGATTCTTGCAACCGAAGATTTGTTCGAAGGTACCATAAATGCAAGCTCTGTATGGCCTAGGGAAATTATAGAATCTGCTATCAAACACAGCGCAGTAAGTGTAATTTTCGCTCATAACCACCCGAGCGGTGACCCGAATCCCAGCCCGAGTGACCGTGAATTAACCAGGAATCTTGTTGCTGCCTTAAAACCACTTGATATTAAAGTTTTAGACCATATTGTAATAGGTCATAATTCGTATTTCAGTTTCGCCGAAAAATCCTTATTATAATATTTTTCTGATATCCTGTAAATTTTTTCTCTGTGCCCTCTCTGTTATCTCAAATCTTTTGTCTGTTCTTTTTTACCCCTAAATTATCTTTTTTCTCTGTGGTCTCTGTGGTTGCATTTTGTTATTTTTGTGAGTGGTTTTTGTTTTTCTGTAGTTTTCATCCTGTTAATCCTGTCTTCTTGTCTTTCTGTAGTTTTAAAATTTTAACTTTCTGTCTTTTATTTATCCTGTAAATCTGCGTTTATCTGCGTCCCAAAATTTTTTTGTATCTCTTCTCTGTGTTCTTTGCGCCTTTTTGTTCTGTGTCAATCTGTATTAATCTGTGCAATTCTGTGTGCAAAAATTCTTTCTGTTTTGTGTTGTAGTTTATTTTTAACTCTTTTCTATTTGGTGTGATTTCGTGTTTTGGTGCTTTTGTGGCAGGTATTTTCTTTTCTCTGCGTATTTAGTTGGAGTTTGTTTCGTCAGAAACATTACTCCAACTTATCCAGCTCAGCTGGGCTCAGCGTCTTTTTGTTCTGTGTAATCTTGTGGTTTCAATGTTGTCATCTGTTTCTACCAAACTTTTCCTTGACGAAATTGATATCTAAGTCATATATCATACTGTTTATAAATGAAATTCCTTCCTCGAAGATGGTGGCATTGGTTTTGGATAATTCCGATGCTTATCATTGAAATAAGCGTTATCTGGGTGCTGTTGCTTCGTTTTGTCCCCCCTGTTATAACGCCACTTATGCTTATTCGTTGGACAGAAGGACGTATTGCCCATAAGCCTGTCGGAATTTCGGTTAAATGGAAATCAATAGAAAATATTTCCCCCTGCCTGATAGAAGCCGTTATTGCAAGCGAAGACCAGAAGTTTTTTCATCATAACGGTTTTGACTGGGAAGCCATAGATAAGGCAGTGAAAATAAATGAAAGACGTAAGGGCAGACATATGAAAGGCGCAAGCACTATTAGTATGCAAACGGCGCGTAATGTTTTTCTATGGCAGGAAAGAACCTGGTTGAGAAAAGGAATGGAAGCCTATTTTACCGTTCTCATTGAATCAATGTGGTCAAAAAAACGAATTCTTGAAGTCTATCTAAATGTCATTGAATGGGGACCCGGGATTTATGGCGCAGAATCTGCATCCCAAATTTTTTTTGACTGTAACGCAAAGCAATTAAATCTGTCCGAATCAGCTTTAATGGCAGCAGTTTTACCCAACCCAAGACGTTGGTGCCCTGCTAATCCAAGTCCATATATTTTAATGAGACAGGAAAATATCCTCCGTCAAATAGACTATATGGGAGACCTAAATTTGCTGTATAATTTACAGTAATACTTCGCCAATCTGTGGCCGGTATCCGTTTATAAAATCTAGCGCCGTTTGTTCTTTTTTGGCTTGAGGTTTTAGAATTTTTAACTCTATTGCATTCTTTGCTGTGCCTATAATTATTTTCCCTTTATTTTGTAAGACTTCCCCGGGCTTTCCCGACAACTCGGAATACCCAGCCCTGATAATCTCTAATTCTTTGTTTCTTAAAGTAGTATAAGTCAAAGGTGTGGGGGAGAGGGCTCTTATTAAATTAAAGATTTCTTTTGCAGGTTTATTCCAATCAATTTTACGCATTTCTTTTGTTATCTTTGGCGCTTTTGTGAGATTCTCCATATTTTGGGATACAGGAGTTATTTTATCAAAGTTATCAATAGTTTTTAAGAAAAGCTCTGCGCCTATTTTTGAAGTTCGTGCTTCAAGTTCACCAAAAGTTTCTTCTTCTCCGATTTCTATCTTTTCCTGTAATAATATCTTTCCGTGGTCTATTTTTTCATCCATTATAAAAGTGGTTATACCGCTATTTTTGTTACCGTTTAAGATTGCCCATTGTAACGGCGCCGCTCCCCTGTATGCGGGCAATAAGGAAGGATGGAGGTTTATGGACGCAAACTTAGGAGTTTTAAGAAAATCTCCCGATAGAATATGCCCGTAAGCTGCTAAGCAAAAAAATTCCGCATCCAAACCTTTCAATGTGTTTATGAACTCGGGTGTATTTGGCGTAACCGGGTCAAAAACTTTTATTCCTAATTTATAAGCAAGCCCTTTTACCGGCGAAGGCTGCGCAGAGGCAACAACGGCGAGCAGAGTATGATTATTGTGTAGTATTTCTATTGAAGGGCAGGCAAAAGAAGAAGTCCCCAAAAATATTATTTTCCGTTTCATAATTATCTTTTACGAATATTATAATTTTTATCAAAGTCAAGCCTTTTTCTTTTTACCTTGACATATGGGGGTTTTATTTTTAACGTAATTCATTAGTTCTATAATAGGGTTATGCAAAAACGAGGAGGAGAAGAAACCACAGAGGTCACGGAGAAAAAAGAATAGGATATTTAGCCCAGTAGAACTGGATAGGAATCTCTAAGGACTGTCTCCAAGAGCTTCTTACCACGGATAATAGACACGGATTAAGAAAACAAAAAAGATTTAGAGTTAGAAGAAAAACAGATTAAAATCAAAGAGAAGACAGAGGGCACAGAGTAAAAATTACCTCTCTGTGTTCGGAGTTTATCCCGCTAAGGCGGGGTGGTTTGATTTCATATAAGGGGGAAAAGTGAAAATTGTTGCAATAAATGGCAGTCCAAGAGGGAAAAATAGTAATACAAATGTAATGGTTAGCGCATTTTTAAAAGGCGCGCAAGAAGTCGGAGCGGAGACTATAAATATATTTCTTGCAGAAAAAGACATCAAGTACTGCAGAGGGTGTTATTGTTGTTGGATAAAGACTCCCGGGAAGTGTTCAATTGATGATGATATGCTCGGAGTTTTATCTATGTTGGCGGGAGCAAATGTTATCGTGTTGGCTACACCGGTTTATTTTAATAATATTTCAGGGACATTGAAAGTTTTTATGGATAGGTTGGCTGTAACCGGAAATCCTCTTTCCAATAAGGATACCAAAAAAGAAAATAATGTCCCATCATCCCCGCAAGCAACTACTAAACTTATGATAATGTCTAACTGTGGTTCCTCCAACAAATCTCAGTTTGAAGTAGTATCAAGCTGGATAAAAAAAGTAACGTCGTTAATGCGAACGGATTTAATTGGAGAGATTTATGTCGCGCAGGGAAAGAATCTAACTTCAACATCGGAAGAAATTCGTCCCGCCATAAATAAGTATTTACAGGTATTAGAAAATGCCGGTAAAGAAGTTGCGGTCGGTCTGAAATTGTCTAAAGAAACTGAAAAACTATTAGAACAGGGTTTTATTTAAAAAAATCTGTGGTTACATTATTTTAATCTTGGGTTGTTGCAAATATTTTCTTGTTGGGTAGACAGGGCTTTAATGCCCTGTTAATTTTACTATTTTTGTCAGCTTGACGTGCCTATCGGCAGTCAAGCTATTATTTACTTTCACAAAATATATTCCTGATTTTAAGTTTTGCCCTATCTCTATTTTGGATTGCAATGACGGTGTCATTGCTACACTTTCTACTAACTTTCCTGCAATATCATAAATTGCAAGGCTAAATCCGCCTGAGGCGGACCCTACATTTTTACCAACAGTATAACTAATCACTGTTGAATTAACAAACGGATTCGGACTTGCCCTGAGCGTAGTCGAAGGTGTTTTGATACTTGCCTGTTCTTCTACTCCACTTTTTTTTAACATTGTCCCATATAAGTCAAAGCCATCGCCCCGGCTATCACAATACACTATAAGATAATTACCTTCGCCATCACTTGCAACCCTTGGCGGATCCTGAATTGCCCAATGCTGGATTATTGCAAAATTAGTATCCGCTAATCCCCCTGCCGCAGAAAACCATTGACCGTAAGGGTTCCCATTCCCACCATCTCTATGATCTGACCATGCTGCAAGATAATTCGTTCCATCCCAGCTAACTCTGACCGCTTGTGCGTAGCTCAGGGGTTTTGCGCTTACCAGTATAGGTTGTCCTACAAGTGAACCATCTGTCCCCACAACCTGACCAAAAAGAGTATCCTCTACTCCATCAGCTACTACTAAATAATTTGTACCATTTGAAGCTAAGGTTGGTGTCATTACATGGCTTCTGCCTTCTATTATAAGAAAAGCTGTATCAATAAGACTTCCCGTTGAATCAATTAATTGTCCATAAATATCAAAAAAACCTTTATAGGAAGTCCTACTCCATATTACTAAATAATTTCCCCCTTCAGAAGCCACATCAGGGTATGAATTAAACTTTTTTTCAGTTCCTATACGAAAAGAATCTCCACATATTTTACCATCAAACGAAACAAACCTGCCCCATAACTTACTGGAATCTCCATCATTATAGTTTTGTTCCCATATAACAAAATATTTATCTTTTCCTCTTGTAGTTTTGTTAATCGCCAAACAAGATTCCGCAACAGTACAAATACTAAAAGGAGTGTCTATTAAAGTCCCGGATAAAGAAACCAATTGTCCATAAATATTTCCATTTGGAATAATACGACAATCTGTCCATGTTATCAGATAACTGCTGTCTCCAAAAGCCACGTCAATCTTGAATTGTCCACTATCCCAAAGGCATATTGGGAAATTAGTGTCAATAAGAGTTCCTGCCTTTGATACAAATTGTCCCCAGATATCATCTCTTAAATTATTTCCTGACTTTCGGGTATCCTCCCATACTACAAGATATTTATCTCCACCATATGCAACTTCCTCGTCCCATTGTTTGTTCAGTGCAGTTGATATCGGAAAATCTCCCGCCAAAATAACAAAATACAAAAGAGTTAAAATCATAATTATTTTTTGATTTCTCTTTGGAAGCTCAGCTTGTCTTTTGTAAAACTGCTTTTCTACTCGCAATGTATATCCACACTAACGGCAATACTGCCACTACAAACAATATCACCGAATCAATTTTATATATGGATTTAGTATAAAAAACGTAAGCGCTGTGCCCGAAAATTGACATCCAGAAATATAACGGGTATGCAAGCAGATTATTTCTTAAAATCCATTTTATCAGTATAACCATTGATCCCATACTTAACAATAACGACAACAAACTGAATGCGTTTTCTCCTATTGTTTTTCCGTCAGTAAAACTAAATAACGCTAAAACAATTATGAGAACTAAATAAGCAGGTTTCTTATTATAGTATTTAAGCAAATGTATTATTACTGCCAGCGCAGTCAAAATAAGAAGAACTAATATAAGATTTGCTGATATGGCAGATAAGAAAGGCAAGGAAGTATCCATATATCCCGGTAATACAAGTTCAGGAACTTTGCTGAATTGTGGAAACTTATAGTTTAAGAAATTTTCCACATTCGTAATCCCGAGAGTAAGGCATAACCCAATAATGCTGAATAAGATTGCATCTTTCCCGAATAAAGGTATTTTTTTAGTATGAAATATTTCAAAAACATTCGGATATAATGCCATTATAACACCGATGCATACGGCTGAAAGGAAGAATACACCCAATATTGTCATAAAGATGCCGATGGTTGTAGTTATATTAAATATATTTAATCCAATAGAAGTCATATAATTCTGGTATATCAAGGGTAAATTATTTATCCTGTTTAATACCTGTATCCCCGCAAATATTCCCCCGATAATAAACGGTATTTTCCACTGTATTCGTTTAATTTCGCTTCGTAATGACCATAATGCCAATCCTAATAACAGAATGAAAAGTAATATTGCTATTGATTTACGGGCAATGTCAAAACCCGTGTTCTTTTCTCTTTCCCTTTGCCAGTCTTCGGGTATTTTCATAAACTGCTCATAATCCGCAACTTCATCCCCCTGAATTGTTACTTTCTGCCTGAGTTTTGCTTTATCTACTCCTTTTTTCGCTTCCCATATAATATTATAATCAAGCCTTGCTTTCCGTTTCTCGGGGATTGTTTCTTTCAGTTCGTATTCATCCCTGTCCGCCTGTCTGTTGGCGGAAAGATTTATTCCCTTCCCTTTCAAAAAATTAGTACCTATAATTAAAGCCGAATCTTTACTTATTGTCGCTCCGCTGTCTGCTTCTGCTATTGTATGTTTAAAACTATATACCTGTCCTGTAATGGATACGTATACATTATATTCCTCTTCTTTTAATATATTGAAATATCTTGTGCAGAATACGGCAGGTTTTATTGTTTTTCCGTATAGATTATTTAATCCCTTTATTCCCTGTCTTTCAAGAATATATTTAGCCGCGTTGTGGTCTATATCAGATTCCGCAAAAGTAACCGTTTTATATTTATTTGGGTCAACTCCTTTGGATCTAAGAAATTCATCCGCTTTTGCCCTGCTTTCTTTTTTTGAAATCTCGTATTTTATAGACTTACCGAACTTTTCCGTTTTAATCAGCAAACTGCATAAAAATACGATTGCTATGATAATCCCTATCTTAAATGATTTTGTCCCTGATGAACCATCATAACTAATGGCTTCCGATTCCACTTTTTCTATGGATTCTATCTTTGATACGCCTTCTTTTTCATTAGTCAGGTTATCCGTTGTTTTGAACCCTTTATTCTTAATATAACAAACGATGCATACAATTAAAGGAATAAGCATTACTCCTGCCGATAATAGCCCTGATACTATAAAATACGAATTATGAGAGCGTAATA
Source organism: bacterium (assembly GCA_028688815.1). Classification (GTDB taxonomy): domain Bacteria; phylum Hydrothermota; class UBA3073; order JACQXS01; family JAQTXJ01; genus JAQTXJ01. Next base: position 11,843 of record JAQTXJ010000051.1, read on the forward strand.
ATAAAAATGCCGTATAAAAAGCATCTATTGTGTAGTGCCATATAAGAACGGTAAGTATATCAAATTTTATGAAAATAATACCAACAAGGATACCCGCTAACCCGACTTCCAATCCCCTTATGTAAAAAGGCTGTTGCGGATAAGCCGAATGCCCGAATCCCCATATAAACGCAGAAAGGATAATTGCTATCCATGTGGATTTGAATATCTTTTTGCACAGGACAATCGCAAATATCCTGAACATAAACTCTTCAAATACTGCCGGTTCAAATCCTCCGATTAAAGCGAATAACCACGGCGCTTTTGTATTTAGCATATCGGAGTATGGAATTTCCGCAGGCGACCATGCGCCGAATTTTTGCGCAAATACATAGAATATAACCTGGTATCCTATGAAGAAGAAAGCCATCGCAAGGCCAACAATTATGCTGATGAAAAATTGTTTACTCTGGATATTTTGCCACTTGAAAAGATTGCTAAAAGAAATTTTGGATTTATAAGTTTCCCTGTAGACCGGTTCACTACTTGCGGTTAAAAAAGAAATAAAAGCAGCAATAGCGAATGCGCCTAACAGGGCAGATAATAAATTTCTGCCTATAAAAGCTCCGTAAGATGAAGTTGTATCATAGAAAAATAAACTGAGAGGCATCCCGTTAATTGACGATAGAAAAGATAAAACGGCGGCAATTATTCCGAAATTTGCCGCAAACGTCCATTTAATGTTCTTACTCTTTATATTTTTTATAAATCCAAAGAACATTGCAATGCCGATTAATAAGAAAAGAACCGAATCAACGGCTCCGGCAGTATTATTTAACGAACGGAGTTTCATGTAATCTCTTGTCCATTTTTCAGGAATTTTTAGAAATTCACTGTAACTCCCGATTTTCTCTCCCTGTACGGTTACTTCTATTCTGTATTCTGCGTCTTTTATTTCAAAAGTCTTCCAGGTAAAAGTCCAGTCTAATCTATTTGGACGTTTTTCCGATTCGGAAGTTAAAAAGTTTAATTTAGCGGTATCTAAGCCGATTTGTTCTTTTATATAAGTTTCGGCTATTTTTCGAGCATCCTGTTCGGTTAATTCTTTAGCGCTGTCTTCTTCCTTTATTAAATGTTCGAAACCGACTATTTCACCTTTTGAAGTTACATCCAAGGTAAATTCTTCTTTTTGAATCGGTTTGAAATATCTTGTTTTCCATCTCCAGAGTCTTACTTTAGACCCCATTACTTTGTTTGCATGTTCTAATCCTAATTCTCTTTCAAGAAAAGTCTTGGAGTTGTCGTCGTATTCAAAGATGGTGCTTTGTGTGAACCCGTCTATTTTTATTCCTTGTTTCGTGAGAAAGTCATTTGCAATCTTGTGGGCATCATTACTGGTTATTTTTAAGTCAATAGAAGCTTCAGGAAAAGCTTTATGAAAGTATTTGGCCGTTATCGCACCAAATATTAAGGAAACGGCAATACAAACGCCTATAAGCGTATAATCTCTTTTATTAAGTTTTTGGTTCATATTTTAATAAAGTTATTAGAACGTATCTTAAGGGGAAGAATTTTTTATGCAATATATTTCTTACTTTTTTATAATCCGATTATAATATAAGCAATTTCCCGGAAAATTGTTTTTGGTTCGTATTTAGTCGATAGAAATATATCCCGCTTGGGAGGTTATGTCGTAAGATAACTTCTTTTCCTCCCGTAGTCAAAGGTGTGGATATTTTTTTACTTCCATCTATCCCGTATAAGCTAAGAACGGTTTCTTTTAAGATTTTATATTCAAAACGAATTTCTTTATTCCCGGGGATAAAGCTTGCGGATGGTTTTAAGTATTCCGTTTCAAAAAGTATATTTGTTTCTGTTCCGGCACTTGTTTCTATGTATGCGGTAATAATATTGTCATAATCATTATTTGAACTCTGTGCCGCATACCTACTTCCAAAGGAATAATAATTTCTGCACGGGGATGCGGGACAAGTAATATCCATATTTGGGAAGATACTATCATAACCGGCGGGATTATGTACTCCGCAATATCCTATCCAGAAATCTCCTGTCAGAAGAAACTTCCATCCATTATTAATAAGGTAAACTGGAGTTTGTCCTGCTTCCGGTTTCCAGAATAAAAGAAGTAATTTCTCATTAGCAGGAGCTACCGATGAATTCCATACTGCAAGTGTGCCCGGTGCTGCAAATGGAGCGGTTGGAAGATATGAATAACGCCAGCGAATTCCGGATAGATTATAGTGTAGTGCTATTTGTTGAGGCGTAGGTGAAAACTTTACAAATACCCATGGCATCTGTTCCCAGTAGTAACATCTCTGCTCGTTGGTAGACCCCCAAGCATAAGAATGATACAGGAGACTGTCTTTTGTAATTATCAAGTTTGGACTTACAGGGAATTCACCTGTAGCGGAAGAATCCATTGAATCTCCAAACGATACAGAAGTTATAAATATTCCTATAACTAAAATGATTGTTCTCAAAACACCCTTTCTCATATTCTCCCCTCGATGATAAATTTTAATCTTAAGCCTAACATTTTACCATCAATCCTATTTACACCTATACTTTATGTGATACTAATTCCTTGTTTTGTCAAGTGTTTTTTATTAAAGTTGTATTTATGGTTTTTACCGGATGTTCGTAATTTAAACTAAAAAGAACCATTTAGAGGGGAATAGCAAAAAGTTTTATATTGTTGAAGAAAGTGGTAAATACAGGATTATTTTTTTCTCAATGCAATCCATTCCTGAGCCAGTTTAGTCTTGGTTTCTATACATTTTTTGAATTCCGGATACTTTGACTGTGGCGCTTCAGGTGCGGATAACCAATATTTATCGGAGAATATTAGTTTGTTCCCGTTATTAGTAAACTTCGCTTCGTAGCTTGCTACACCTGAATAAGAATAATTCTGAGGCATATAATATACGGAATACGTAGAAGGATATTCTATTTCTATTTGATTGGCTTCTAAAACCCTTTGTCCAAAAGACATATCGTTTTCACGATTAGGTTTGCCCACTATTTCAGCCGAATACGTAATTCCCGGCAATTTAAATATTAGGTTATTCCCTGCATTAAGTGCGTATTCCGGCAATGTATAATTTAATTCATACCATACCGGTTCGGATATGTTCTCTAAGTTAGAAGTTTTATAATTTAGAAGTTTTGCACCCGGAGATACTCTGGATACTTTTGCTTCAAATGCTTTCTTCAACTCATCGGGTTTTAAAGATTTGTTTCCTCTGAAATTTTGCGCTGCATTTCCTGATAATTTTATTATCTCTTTTACATTCATATTACCGTTAGCTTCAAGCTTGATGAGCATATTTTTTTCTGTAGCTTCTTTTTCGGGCTCAAAAGCCGGTATTTCTACTACTATATCGGTTTGAGTACTGCTCAAAACAAGCCCTGTCCTATTTTGATATTCGTTTGGCAATTCTCCAAAGGCGATTCTTTCGTTGGAAGGTAAAAGCCATTGATTGTCTAAACGGACAATTAATTCCGGGAATTGGGCAATGGAATGAATGGATGTGTTTCTTTTTCCGGTGCCAAGCTCTGAGGTCAAAACAAGCTGCGCATTTTCAAAACCCGCTTTTCTTAACATTATATAGAGTAAAAGAATTCTATCCGGTAGACTTCCTGCTTTGTATTTGAATATACTGTCGGGTGAATTTGGGAGCCACGAATATTGATTGAGTGCCGTTATAGGAATGGCTTTTATTTCTTTTGCTATGAAAGTATAGATATTTTGAGGAGTTTTAAGTTCTAATGCTTTATTTGTTAATTCCTCTCCGCATATTAGTTTTTCAGATAATAGTTTGTAATACTGACTGCTAATTTGAGTCCAGTCGCTTTTTAGCGCTACCATGACTCTTGGTGACATATCCGGAAATGTAGGTAATAAATATTCAAATTTAATTTCTTTTGTTTTATAGGCGCTGAAACGATAGACGTTGTTGTCTTTGTCCGAAGTTGTAGCAGTAGTTATTCCTTTATCGCAATACATTTCAAGAGATATATTCTTAGGGCATATTATTTCTACTTCTTTATATTCTATAGGTTCATAAGCTCTGAAGTATTCTTCTATAAGTAATGGATGAACAAGAGAAGCTTTGGGATAAGTATATTCATAATTAGTTTCTATAATACCGCCTATTTTTGCTTCTGCTAAAGCCATTCGTATACGATTAAGGTTGTCATACATAGGAAAAGCTGAGAAAACCGATTCGTCTTTTTTTGCATTTTGTTTTAGCCACTCAATTCTTCCATCCGGTTGGATTGTTCTTGCAACCGTTACGTCTAATTTGTCTGAATTTTTAAGATACTGTAAGATTTTGTTTGAAACATCTCTTCCGCCCGGTTGCAAAACTTTTTCAATTTTCCTGTGGGTTTCAGTCCAGGAAGAATCTTTATTTATCTGGAAACTAATTTTTTCATACAAAGTTACATTGAGCGCATTCGGATATGTCTTTGAATCTGCGCCTTTTTTCCATAGGGAATCTACGAGAGCATCTTTCAAATCTGTAACTTTATATGCCGAATGTATTTCTTCAAATTCAATTCTTACGATTGAATCTATTGCAAATTTCTCTATCTTTTTATTTGTCTTTACCCAGAGTGTATCCTGTTTGATTTGCTGGATTTCTCCTTCATACTCATCGCCTTTTAAGAGATAAACAATATCCGCATTAAGCGAATTGATAAGTAAAAAAGTAAAAATTATACTGAGAAAAAGTAATGTTTTATTTTTCATTGTGACCTCTATTTCTGGATAATCATTGGTAATTTAGAATAATTTGCAACCTTGTTTAAAAGGTTTTTATATGCTTGATAATCTTTTAAGGGGACCGTTCTTTTATATTTACAAAATTTGTCTATAAATGTAATTGTGTTACCTTTTACACTGTATTCTGCGGTGTAACTTGCATATTTATTCTTTATTTTCAAAGCAGGAGGAAGCCAGTTGATTTTATAATTCTCCGGTATTTTTATTTCAGTGTGATGGGATATTTGTGAGGAAGTTGAGTATTCGATATCAAATTTTCTTGTTTCGGATGATACCTCCGGAAATTCATATTTCCTAAATTCAGGGGTTTTAAGTATCCATAGATTTCCTACACAAGTGGGATAATTTGTCATTTTATATTTCCATTTCAAATAAAATTGTTTCATTAAGTCTTTAGTTGGACCTACCTCGTAGCTTATTAATTCGGCTCCCGGAGATTCTTCATTTATCATTGCCTGGATTCCGTCTTTATATTCATCTTCTTTTGAGTATTTGTAACGTGCTCTTAATCCTGCTTCCGTGTATCCAGTATATTTTTTACATGTTTCCAATATAACGGTTCCGTTCGTGTCAATTTCTGCCTGGAGTTCATAATTTCTTGCATTGTCTTCCGGAGGGGGAACAGGGATAGAATCTAAACTACGACATGAAGCATTTATACACAATATTCCGTGGTCGTTTGCCCCAAAATAAGGGTATCTGTAGGTTTCGCTTACCGGGTCAAGCCAGAAGGTATCTTTTGGAGTTCGGACTTCAACTATTTGATGATTTCCCCATAATATAGGTATTTCTCTATAGGGGATACGACCTTCATCATTCGTATAAACGGTTACGGGGTAAGCTTCTAAACCTATATCTCTAAGCATAGTGGTAAGTAAATTTGCCTTGTCCGTGCAATCTCCATAACCGGCTTTTAATGTTGCCGAAGCGGGATGTCCGGAAGCTCCTGATGCCAATCCGCCTTTTATAGAGATGTATCTTATATTTGTTTGAACCCAGTGATAAACCATTGCGATTGAATCATCTTTTGTTTTTGCCTCGCTTACCACTTTTGTTACCAGTTCTTTAATCTCAGGCGTAATTTCAAGTCTTTCTTTATACCATTCGCTTTCTTTGTCAAACCAGTAATCCCAGCTATGTAATATAGTGCAAAATATTCCCGGGATAATGCTTAAGGTCCCTGGCATATAAGCCTCTTCAACTAAAGGAGGAATATTTTTCATTTCCCAAGAGTATATTATATTTTTGTTTTCTTTTGTGATTTTTACTTCAGGCGCTCCGTTTCTTGTGTAAATATTGAGTTTCATACTATCGGGGATTGTGACAATAAACTGTGCGTCTATTACGGGTTCGCCTGAACCGAAAAATGAACAGGGCTCAAATTGTTTTAAATCAAAAGGTTTTAACAAATTAGATTCGTAAACGCATTCTATTATGTCTCCGACGCTTACATCCGGCAGGTTGAATGCTAAATTCTTATATTGATTGAAAAACGCCATTTCCTGAGCGGGTGAAATGATTTTAATTTTTGAATAATCTAACCATGATATACTACCATCAGGGTGGATAGTCCTTGCAAGCAATACCTTAATATTTCCTCTTGTTTCATCAAAACTTAAGCGTACGTCAGCCCATCCACGCGTTTCCGGACTTAAAATCTTGCCGATGAAATGAGATTGATTTATTTGTGTCCCGTCGGAATTTAGTATATTTATTCCCTTATCCAGCAAGATAATTCCTTTTGCTGAAGGATATTTTTTTACCGCTTCAGAAGAGATTTTAAAAATCTCCTTAATAGGTATTGTATCGCTGAATTCTGTTTTAGATACATTAACCTTAGGAATAGTTTTTATCTCCTCTATTAGGCTCCTTTCAATACTCCCATTT
>JAQTXJ010000052.1 GCA_028688815.1 bacterium
TATTTTACTTATTTAGTCAAGTTTAAAAAAAACTTGCCACAAAAACACGAAAAGCATACCACAAAAAAGGAGTTTTAGCCCGCGTTTGTCTGTCAGCAGACAGAGATTCGTGGATAAAAAGTTGCAGGGTTAAAAGATGAACAGAAAAGTTAAAGTTACAATATAAAAAACGAATGGGAAAAGAGAGATTTTTCTTTATACTTAGAATAACAAAATAGAACGGATTAGACAGTAAAAGATAGGATGATGTATCGATGAGAGATTAACGAAATACGGCTATTATAGAGGCTATAGCAGTTTTCCAACGATGAAACAATGCGTTATTGATATAGTAATTATCCCTGTTTTTGTTTATGTTTGGGATTAGTGCAAATAATTCTTACTACACCTTTTCGGCGCACAATTTTACAGTTGGAACATATTTTTTTGACACTTGCACGAACTTTCATATTCTTTTAAATCCTCCGACAAAACCACAAGCAAGATGCTTGTGATACATCTAATCCTCCGATAAGCCCACAAGCAAGATGCTTGTGATACATTTGCCTTACAAAGTTATTTAAATCTAAAGATTATTCTGCCGCGAGTAAGGTCATAAGGAGAGAGTTCCAGAGTAACCCTATCCCCTGTAAGAATACGAATGAAATGCATTCTCATTTTACCTGAAGCATGGGCAAGGACTTTGTGCCCTGAATCCAGTTCTACCCTAAATATTCCACCTCTGAGGCATTCAGTAATCTTGCCTTCAACTCTTATGGCTTTTTTGTTATCTTGTTTATCAGACATTTTATTTTAGAATGAATATTTTCTATTTTATCAGCTGCATTGATTTCGTCAAGAACTGTTTTTTTATTATAAAAATCTATTAAAGGAAACGTTTCTTTTTTATAGACTTCAATTCTATTTTGAATGACTTCCGTTTTATCGTCTTTACGTTGAAAGAGTTCGGTTTTACAGTCATCACAAGTTTCGTTATTTTTTGGAGGATTAGTAACAAGGTTATAAACTTTATTACATTTCGGACAGGTTCTGCGGTTTGACAATCTTTCGAGAATAAGTTCCGCGGGACAATTGAAGTAAACGACTTTATCTATTTTTGTTATGGTATCAAGCATCTGGGCCTGTTTCACGGTTCGTGGAAAACCATCCAGGATAAAAGAATTTCCGGTCAAATTTTTCTGAATTAACTTAATAACAAGTTCATCGGGGACAAGCGCGCCTGTTTCTACATAGGATTTTATTTGTGTGCCGAGAGGAGTTAGTTCTTTAATTTCTTTTCTAAGGATATCTCCCATAACAACAAGATTTAAATTAAATTCTTTGGCGAGCGTTTCGGCTTGGGTTCCTTTCCCGGAGCCCGGTGGGCCTAAGAATATTATACCCATAATTATCTCCTACCTCTGAGGTGACCTTTTTTAATAAAACCTTCGTAATGTCTCATCAACATTTGAGCTTCAACTGCGCGCATAGTATCAAGAACAACTCCGACGACGATAATCAAGCTTGTTCCGCCGAAATACCAGGGGACTCTCAAACTATTCATAATATACATCGGAATAATAGCAATAAGGGCAAAAAATAAGGCACCCGGAAGAGTAATTCTCGACATAACTTTATCAATATAAGCAGCTGTTTGAGCGCCCGGTCTGAGACCCGGAATAAAGCCGCCGTATTTTTTCATATTTTCGGCCATATCAACAGGATTAATAACGACAGCGGTATAAAAGTAAGCAAAGAAGATTATAAGTATAGCATATATCAAGTTATAAGCCCAATTACCCGGAGTAAAGAATTCTGCAAAACTTTGTGCGGCAGGGCTACCTGAGAAGAATCTTGTAATAGTTCCCGGCACCATAAGTATTGACTGGGCAAAGATGATAGGAATAACGCCTGCGGCATTAACGTTCAAAGGGATATGGGTACTTTTTCCACCATAGACTTTACGTCCGATAACTCTTTGAGCGTACTGGACAGGAATTCTTCGTTGTGCCTGAGTAACAAGAACAACGCCGGCAGTCATCAAAACTATTACCGCAAGAAAAGCAACACAGGCAAGGATGCTGAGAGCGCCGGCAGCTACCATTCTCACAGTACTGATAATTTCAGTAGGGAAGCGTGCGACGATACCAATCATAATGATAAGAGATGTACCATTCCCGATACCTTTTTCGGTAATAAGTTCACCGAGCCACATAACGCATATAGTTCCGGCAACGAGAGTAAGAGTAGTAATAATCTGGAAAGCTATTCCCGGATTGAGTACAACGGGAGAGCCATCCGCACCCGTAAGGCTGGAGAAGAAAATAGAAACACCAAGACCGTTAATAAAAGCGACAAGAACGGTAAGGTATCTTGAGTACTGCATTAATTTTCGTTTACCTTCTTCGCCTTCGCGTTGTAGTTTTTGAAGTGCAGGGATAGCGGCACCGAGCAACTGGAAAATAATCGAGGCGGAAATATAAGGCATAATTCCTAGTCCGAATATGGCACCCTGGGATAATCCTCCGCCGGAGAAAATATCATAAAGACCAAGTATAGTTCCTCTTGCCCTATCAAAGAAGCTCATAAGCGCAGCGGTTCCGATTCCCGGGCAGGGAATATGTGAACCAAGTCTATAAACAGCAAGGATACCAAGCGTAAAGAGCAATTTATTTCTTAAATCCGGAATTTTAAAAGCATCTCTAATTTTACCTATCATAATATCTCCATTTTTTAGAAGCCCTTTCCGCTCCACCTCGGGCGGACGGATTCGGCATTCTTATCCCTGCCTTTGCGGGGATATCAACACTTTACTGTTTTTGGTTTATAAAAAGATTCAACAATAAAATTAACTTTATCATTTTCTCTAACAACTTTTAGAATTATGCCTTTTTTGTTATTAAGTTCAAGAATTTTTTCCGACAACGGGTCTTCAATGATTTTTTCAATAGCTCTTTTTAATGGTCTTGCGCCGAATTCCGGATCAAAGCCTTTTTCCAACAGGAGTTCTTTAGCAGACTTATCGATAACAAGCTGGATACTTTTTTCGACAAGGCGATTTTTCAATTCGGACAGCAAGAGGTCAATAATTTTTTCCATTTCTTCAAGCCCGAGAGATTTGAATACAACGACTTCATCTATCCTGTTAATAAATTCCGGTCTGAACATTTTTTTAACTTCTTCGAGTAATTTTTTCCTCATTTGTTCGTAATCTATATTAGCATTTGTAGTTCCTTCAAAACCTATACTAGTACGTTTAATTTCTGAAGTTCCGATATTAGAAGTCATAATAAGGATAGTATTCCTGAAATCAACTTTACGGCCAAAAGAATCTGTAAGAGTCCCTTCATCAAGAATCTGGAGAAGCAAATTAAATACATCCGGATGGGCTTTTTCGATTTCGTCCAGTAGTATGATGGAGTATGGTCTTCTCCTGACACGTTCGGTAAGCTGACCACCTTCTTCATAACCTACATAACCCGGAGGGGCACCGATAAGTCGGGAGACATTAAATTTCTCCATATATTCGCTCATATCAAATCTGAGTAAAGCCGTTTCCGAGTCAAAAAGGAATTCGGCAAGTTTTTTAGCAAGATAAGTTTTTCCGACACCTGTTGGGCCAAGAAAAACAAAGCTACCTATAGGACGAGAATGTTCTTTAAGTCCGGTTCTTGAGCGTCTTATAGCCTGAGCTAGTATTTTAATTGCCTGATTTTGGCCAACGACTTTAGCACTGAGAATATCTTCAATTTTCTGTAATCTTTCTTGTTCTTCTTCTCTAAGTTTAACAAGAGGGATCCCTGTCCACAGAGACAAAACTTCGCGTATATCTTCCTGACGTATATGTCCCGACACTTTAGTAGTTTTAGCTATTTCCAATTGTTTTTCAAGTTCTTTTTGTCTATCTCGTAATTGTGCGGCTTCTTCAAATTTTTGAGTATTTACAGATTCTTCTTTCAGGGCAGTAATTTTTTCCAATTCAGTTTCCAGGTTGTCAATTTCGGGAACAGTATAATTAGATTTTTTTAATTTCATTCTACTGCCGGCTTCATCAATAATATCAATAGCCTTATCCGGCAAGCATTTATTAGTTATATATTTATCCGAAAGCACAGCAGCTGCAACAAGAGCATTATCGTCATATTTAACATTATGATGGGCTTCATATCGAGGTCTAAGTCCTTTAAGTATTTTAACGGTTTCGTCAACGGTAGGAGGTTCAACGGTAACCTGCTGAAATCTTCTTTCAAGCGCACCGTCTTTTTCGACATGTTTTCTGTATTCATTGAGTGTAGTAGCGCCGATGCAATGAATTTCACCTCTGGCAAGGGCAGGTTTAAGAATATTAGAAGCGTCGATAGCGCCTTCAGCAGCACCTGCACCAACAATAGTATGAAGTTCATCCACAAAGATTATCAAGTCTTGAGATTTTTGTACTTCTTTTAAGATAGATTTAAGTCTTTCTTCGAACTGACCTCTATATTTAGTCCCTGCGACAAGAGCAGCAAGGTCAAGAGCGAGTATTCTTTTATTTTGTAATAAATGCGGAACATCGGAAGAGACAATTCTTTGGGCAAGTCCTTCAACTATGGCAGTTTTGCCGACACCCGGTTCGCCAATAAGCGCCGGATTATTTTTTCTTCTTCTACAAAGGATTTGCATTACACGTTCAATTTCTTTTTCTCTTCCTATAACCGGATCAAGTTTATTTTCGGCCGCAAGTTTAGTAATATCACGAGAGAAATGTTCAAGGGTAGGAGCGGTTTTCGGTTTATTTGTTTTAGATTTGGACGATTCCTGTATAGACAGGATAGTAAATATTTCGTCCCGAATTTTATCAATATTAACATCAAAGCTAAGCAAGATTTGAGCAGCGGTACATTGTTCTTCTCTAAGGATACCGAGAAGAACGTGTTCGGTGCCGACATAATTATGTCCCATTTGCTGGGATTCTTCTTTAGCGAAATCCAGTATTCGTTGGATTTCTTCGCTAATAACGGAATTTTCATTAGCTTCAATTCCACCTGGATTTAATTTTGTTTCGTATATAAATTTCAGAATTTGATTAGGATCAACTTCAGTATTTACGAGAGCTCTCAATCCAACACCACCGCCTTCTTTAATCAAACCAATCAGGAGGTGTTCGCTTTTAACGACAGAATCCCCGAGTCTAGAAGTTTCTCTTTTTGCAAGGAGAAAGACTCTATTTAATCTATCCGTAAATTGGTTCATATGTCAATTTTTCCGAAATCTTCAACTTTCATTTCCTGTAAATAATGTTGAAGTTCGTCATCATTTTTAATTTTGAAAGTGCTTGCATTATCGAGAACGTGTTGAGATATATATACGGGAGCTTTGCATCGAACAGCAATAGCAAGCGAATCACTTGGACGGGCATCAATTTCAATAATTTCGTTATTTTTTTGTATATAAATACGCGCATAATAAGTAGCATCTTTAATATCATTAATGACGACTTTATTTACTTTAGCATCCATTCCTTCGAGAATATTTTTGATAAGGTCGTGAGTTAAGGGGCGTTTATGAGCAGCTTGAGTGATACCGCGGGCGATAGAGATACATTCTATAGTCCCGACCCAAATAGGCATAATTCTTTCGCCGTCTAATTCTTTAAGGAAGACGATATGTTGTTTATTAAGCGGGTCATATCCGACACCGGAAACTTTTGTATAAATTTCGTTCATATTTCAATTAAAAATCAATGTTTCTTTTTCAAAAGTTTTTAATCGTGCCTGTCTCTTTTACAGACAGAATTTTTGGTCAAATCAGGAGGTTATACGATAAAAAAGTGGCATAGAAGAGATTTCATATAGTATATTATTTCATTTCTTCTGACACGACCCACAATTTCACGGTAGCCATAATATCCGGATGAATTTTAATTTCAACGGGATAAACGCCGAGTTCTTTAATATGTTCCGGTAGAGTAATATCTTTTTTATCAATATCGAATTTTTCTTTTTTTAATAATTTTTCGATATCAAGATTTGTAACGGCGCCGAAGAGTTTACCGTCTTCACCGACATATATAGGAAAAGTGAGGGATATTTTTTCGAGTTGTTCTTTAAATTTGAGAGCTTCGTCTCTATGTTTTTTCTCTTTTTGGGAATTTCTTTTTTTCAATTCTTCCATTACTTTCATATTGGAGGGAGTACAGGGCATAGCGAGTTTTTGAGGGACAAGTTTATTACGGGCGAATCCTTTTTTTACATTAACGACATCGCCATACTGGCCGAGAGTTTCTACTTCTTTTAATAGTATAATTTTCATAGTTAGTCACCTCGAGTACTATAAGGCAGGAGCGCCATTATTCTTGCTCTTTTAATAGCATTAGTAAGGACTTTTTGGTGTTTAGAGCAAAGCCCCGTAATTCTGCGCGGCAAAATTCTACCACCTTCGGTAGTAAAGTTTCTAAGGGTATCCGGTGCTTTATAGTTCATTTTTTCGACTTCTTTTTTACAGAAAAAACATTTTAGTTTTTCTTTCCCGGCTAATTTATTAAAACGGGAGCTCGTTCTCTTTCTTTGTATCATCTTCGCTTACATCCTCCTCTGTTGTACTTTTTTCACCCGGTGCTCTTGTAAGGTTCTGGACACGATTAGCAATAATCTCTATAGAGCTTCTTTTATCTCCTTCCGGTGTTTCCCAGGAGCGGCTTTGCAGTCTACCTTCAACGAAGACAGCATAGCCTTTTTTAATTGTTTCGCCAAGTCTTTCTGCGGATGGGCCAAAAACGGCGATTCTAACAAAAGTAGGTTCGCCATCAACCCATTGATTAGTTTTTTTATCCAGGTATCTCGAACTGTTAGCAATTCTGAAGTTACAAACAGCTTTGCCGTCCGGCATATATTTAAGCTCCGGCTCAGCAACAAGGTTGCCAGTAATCCTCACTTCATTTATTTTTGGTACCCTATATTCTTGCATTTTGTTTAATTAATAGCCCTTATTCTTTTTTTGGGGCTTTGTCTGTTTTTGCGGATGCAGAGGAAGGTTTTTTCGGGGGTTCCATAACATCAATAGAGTATCTCATAATTTCGCTACTGAGCTTAAGTTCACGAATAAGTTCAGGTAGTGCATCAGGGATAACACTAAATTTGAGAAGGACGAAGAACCCTCTATCTTTCTTCTTTATAGGATAAGCAAGCGTTTTGAGTCCCCATTTATCAATAGCAAAGCTCATTTTATCATCTTTTTGAGATAAAAGGTCTTTAAGGACAGTTATCTTCTTATCAACTATTTCCTCATTAATATCCGGATCAAAAATAACAAGGTTTTCATATTCTTTCATAATGAGATATAAAATATACAAAAGTTTCATCTTGTCAACAAGTTTTTCTTAAAAGGGGGAAAGTGGGAAAAAATGAACAGAAGAAAGAAAAAAAGAATTAACCCCAGAGGATAAAAACAAAGAGTCTGCCACAAAAGCACTAAAACACAAACACCGCGAACGAGTCGTGCCCGACAAGAAGACCGCAGTAGGCAGGCAGAAGTAATTTAAATGTGAGATCCTGCATATCGACAGACAAACTGGCAAACAAGTGTTTCTAGGAGTACACGATACAAAACGGGCAACTCCCGCGAGTCTCCTCTACAAAAGAATTCGGACAGACATCGCGCCAGAGCGGAATAAACTCCAGTCCGCTCCTACAAAATGATAAAACCATGTATAGAGTTTTTAAGCTTGACTTTTATGTAACAAATAATAAAATGGTGGAAGTATAACAATCGGAAAGACTGTAACTTAGTAGTAATTGAATACTGACTGAATGGACATAGCGCGCCATGTCCCTACGGGAAACATAACAAAAGAGGTGGGCAGGAACAAATGTTTTTAATGTTTTTACTTTTGAGTTGGTCGTCGGATGTTGCCATTGATACGGGGTATACATCTTACCCGAACCAACACAACATAGTTTGCGATAAAAACAATAATGTCCATATAACTTATTTCAACAGAAACCCAACCAGTGGATACGATTTTCTTGTCTGGTACAAAAAATATAACGGGACTTCCTGGGCAGGGAGAGAATTTATAGACAGACAATGGCTTACGACTTATCCCTGCATCGCTACAAACAGAGCAGGAAACGATATATATATATCATTTCAATACGATAATAACTATTCAAGTATCGCATTTCGCAGGTTTCATAACGGGGAATGGGATGATACGGTAACTAGAGTTTCATCGGGCTCCGACTTCAGTTACTCTCCTTCTATGGTTTGTGATTCCAACGGAACATTACATATAGTATGGGAAAAAGACTACGAAATTCATTACAGGAAATTCAACGGAGTGTTGTCCCCGGATACGAAAATATCAAACAGTAATATGTATGCGGCGTACCCATCTATCGCGGAATTTAATAATAAATTATCCGTTGTGTGGGAAGACTTGCGGAGCGGAAATTTTGAAATATACTTAAAAGAATTCGTTGCCCAAACATGGCAGAAAGAAATAAAAGTAACCACTTCTTCAACGGCTTCCATTTTCCCGTCAGTATGTATTGACTCAACCGGAGTCGTTCATATTGTCTGGCAGGAAGAACAACAATACGGAGGGTATAAAATATTTTATACGAGTTATGCTAATGGAAGTTTCGGAAATACAATAACCTGCGTGGAATCTCCGGGGGAAGCAATCAGTCCTTCCATCGTAGCAAAAGGAAATAAATGTTGGCTTGCGTGGGCAGATTCGAGAGACGGGGGATGGGAAATATATTATAAAGAGCTTGTTAACGGAGTATGGGGAGACGACATTAAATTAACTGATTCGTCTGTGAACGCTTCAAGTCCTTCCATCGCAGTGGATAATAACGAAAACCTGTACGCGTTGTTCTGGGATACGAGAGACGGTGTGGCAAAAGTATATTTCAAGGAAAACATTTATAAAAAGGGCACACCACCAGAGACGGAGAATACGTTGCTGGCTAGTCCAAACCCTTTTTACGGGTCAACAAGGATTTACAGCGAAGAGAACAGTGTGAAAATATACGACAAGACGGGAACGTTCGTTACGGAAGTAAACAATGGTGTCTGGAATGGAAAGAATATGAGGGGAAAAGAAGTGTTGGCGGGAATATATTTTGTGAAGTCCGTGACGAATAAAACAATGAAAGTGGTGAAGATAAGATGAAAAAAGAACAGACAGCAACAAACAGAAAACAAACAATAATTTTCACCGCAGAGTCGCCCCGCCTTCTTCGGGGTAAACTCCGAACGCAGAGAACAGAAAAACAAATAAGATTAACCACAGAGAACACTGAGAAAAGAAAAGAAAAAATTTTAGAGTTAAAAAATAACAGACAAAGAAGAGTTTTAAAAAAGAGAGCACAGAGAAAAACATATCAAAAATCAAAACTAAAAACAAAAAGATGGGAATGATTTTGCTTGTTGTTATAAATTTTTTTAGTGATGCCGGAGGGGAATTTCTTACAATAAATCCGGGGGCAAGGCAGGCAGCTATGGGGTATGCGTTTACGGGTGTTGCGGACGACATTACCGCAGTTTATTATAATCCCGGCGGATTTGCCTTTTGCAAGAATTTAGAAATTGGATGCATGCCTCCATCGGAAGGGCTATTTGCTTATGCTCTAAAATACACATATGTTGGTGGGATAACTCCACTTCCTTTCAAAATAGGGAGTTTTGGGTTAGGATACAGCTGTTTGTTTACAAGTCCAACAGATGGGATAATAGATGATACTGGAAATAAAATTGGGTGGAGAACTTACGACTATACGTTAATCTTTTCTTATGGAAAAGAAATTATCAAAAACATAGGTTTAGGTTTATCGCTGAAATACTTTTATGACACCCCTTATTGTTTCATTTATGATACTACCCATTCAAAGACCTTTGTGTTTGATTTTGGGGGGCTTTATAAAACTCCTATACCGGGGTTATCTTGGGGAATATCCTGTCAAAATTTGGGAGACAGCATGCATTATGCCAATAGTAGACATACTTGGAGCAAGCAAATGCCATTTCTTGTTCGTACAGGTTTTGGATTTAACAACGTCCCGTTTAAAAAGAATTTGCCTTCATTTATTCCGAGTATAAATCTTTCCGGGGATATAACCAGGGATTTAGTGGGCACAGAACACGAAAATTGGTATAGCGGAGGGATTGAACTTGCATTTAACAAAGTATTTACGTTGAGAGGGGGATATTTTAATGATAATACAAGAGGGTATCGTTCCGGAATAACTTATGGTTGCGGATTTAATATCGGGTTTCTACAAATAGACATATCAAATGATGGTGACGTATATGAATTTTTGTATGAAAACTGGAGAATGCAGGTTAATGTGAAGCCGTTGTATTTTTATAACAGAAAGAAGTAAAATAGCATTAGACAAATGAACATACTGATATTTCTTATAATAAGTTTGCAGAGTGGGGTTTGGGGACAAGGGAAAAATACAAATTACAAGACCCAAATACCAAAAATTCAAATTACAAAATCCAAATATCCAACTACAAATTACGGATTACAAGATACAAAACGGGCAACTTCCCGCCACAGCGGAATAAACTCTGAAGTCGCCCCTACAAAAGAATTCGGGCAAACATCGTCCATACAAGAGAATGGAGTTCGTTTAATTTCGTCGGGTTCTGCGGAGTGTGTATTTGAAGTTTCAAATCCAAATTACAAACCCCAAATACCCAATCAAATCCAAAATACAAAATCCTCATATCAAACTACAAATTACGGGTTACAAAATATGGCATCGGCTTATGGAACATCCCGCCCTGGCGCGGATACGCAATTTGTTCTTGTTGGAGTTCCGTCGATGGGAAACATTACGGTAGACGGTGGGACGTTAGTTGATACCGTTTGGATTAGAAGGCACCGCATAGCAAAGGTTATGGTAATCCCGGACGGGAATAAAAAGCGGGTACGCGTTCATTGGAATAAGGCAAGAGAAAATCCTGCGTTATCGGAAAAAAATCCCATAGAAGATATCTTAAAAACCTACGTAGTAAACTACGAAACTTCAAAATACTGGTTAGCGAAATCCGATGTTGAATTGTTTTCCGCAAGCAAAGAATCTCCCGGGATATGCAAGATTCTTGTTGATTCGGAGGGCGTATACAGAATAAATTATTCGGATATTATCAGCATAGTGCCAGAAATTGCGACCGTGAATCCGCAAACGATAAAAATCACTCACGACGGGCTTGAGCTTCCTATCTTCGTTCGGGGAGAAGAGGACAGAATTTTTTACACCGATGACTGGATTGAATTTTATGCCCAACCTGTATCGGGAGAAAAATCATACTTAAATTTATACACCTCTACGAACGTATACTGGTTAAGCGTTGGCGGGCAGAAAGGCGCAAGGATGGTCAACAAGAGCGGAATTCCGAGACAGGGAACGATTCCTTCGAGTTATCCGTTTTCAATACATTTTGAAATAGACAGCATTTTTGCGGTTTTTAAGTTATATCCCGATACAATTGCGCCGTGGTTTTGGGCAAGTTTTGATAAAAAACACGGTTTCAACTTAAATACACCATCTCCTATAGATTCGGGAAATTGCAGTATTAAAATTGATTTGCAAACATATGGCGGTCCCGGAAATTTAAAAATATATTTAAATAACAATTTAATAAATACTACATATTTTGCAAGCACCCCGGGGTTACAAAAAATTATTGACATATCGGCTTCGCAGTCTCTTTTGACAGAATCAAACGTTCTTACTTTTGAACCGAACGGAGGTGGAATTGTAGTATATTTAAATTCTATTGATATGAATTATTTAAAGTCTTATGTTTCTCAAGAGGGAAAAATAAAGTTCACGCCTCCATCTACAGGCAGGCACAAATTCCAATTAACAGGTTTCAAGAACCCGGATATTTTCGTATGGCAACCGGGAACAGCATTTATAAGCGGCGGTCAGGTTGACACGCTGGATTCGACTTATACTTTTAATTTTGAAGACACCTATACGGACAGCACTTTTTACACAGCTCAAGATTACGTAATGCATCCGGTTTTAGAAAAAGGCAGCACGGCAAATCTTCGCAATTCGTCCAATACGGCAGATTATATTATTATAACATCCCCGAAACTTTATGACTGCGCGGTTCGTTATGCAAGCTGGGAAGAGACAAAGGGATTCACATGCAAGATAGTAAAAGTTCAGGATATATACGATGAATTTAATTATGGAATTCCATACAATATGGCGATAAAAGAATTTTTAAAGTATGCATACAGCTACTGGACGAAACCGCCTGTTTACGTTTTATTGTTTGGGGATGCGAGTTATGACCACAGAAACATTGCCGGGTTTGACGAGGACATAGTGCCAACTATATCTATATTTGATATGTATTATGTGCTTATTCCTTCCGACAATATGTATGCCTGTGTAAGCGGGACAGACCCCATCCCGGATATGTTAATAGGCAGACTCCCTGTTAAAAACGCCGGTGAGTTTGAAATCGTATTCAACAAATTGCAGAGACAGTCTTCTTCTTCGGACTGGCGCAGGAATCTTATATTCACAAGTATGGAAACGGGAGAAAATCCAATAGCGGCAACAAATCAACTTATCGAATTAATTGCACCCGAATACAAAATAGAGAAACTATATTATCCGGCAGACGGCGCACAAGCAGAACTCGTAGATTTAATTAACAAAGGAGCGAGTTTTTTAACTTATCTCGGACACAGTGGACCGCGGGAATGGAGCGGCGGACTTTTGTGGAACGAAGCGCTCCCGGGATTAATGAATATAGAAAGATTACCTTTTGTATCTATGCTTGGTTGTTATAACGCAATCTTTGATATGCCGGGCGAACATTATATGGGGGAAAATTTCATACTGGCTCCGGGAGGAGCATTTGCATACTGGGGTTCTTCGGGCAGTTCATATTTGCGGGATAAAGGATTGGTAGAAGGGCCGTTGTTAAAGGCTATTGAAAGTCCAAACAATACCGTAGGCGAATTAGTTTTTGCGGGAATCATGCGTTGTTTTACAAACAGTCCGGTAGTAAAATCCATAGAGCAGCAAACATTATTTGGAGACCCTGGAAGCAATTTTTCACTTCCACAGAAACTAAGTCTTTCTATTTTACCAACTTCTTTTACGGCAGGAGAAACGTGTTCTGTAAATGGGAGTCTTTCGTCCACAATAAACGGGGAAGCGATTATTACTTTATGCGTAAACGACACCATAGAAATCACAAAAATAAAAACTACCGTTACTAACGGAATTTTTAGTGCACAATTCTATTTACCGGATACAATCAACCTGCCAACGAATAAGGGAAAACTGTTTGCATATATATACAACGGGAATACGGATTTTGTTACGGTAACGGATTTTTCTATAAACAGCACAAACATAGCAATATCCACAATACCGGAGTTGCCGACACATAACGATTCGGTTTATGTAAGGGCGAAAATCTTTGACCCAACAGGGATTAGGTTAGTAAAGTGCAACTGGGGAATATCGCCACCACCGTGGAACCAGATAAATATGGAACTCGACACATCAGGTTATTTTATTACAGAAAGTCCTATTCCGAACCAGCTCCCAGACAGTATTGTAAGCTTACAGGTTTATGTTGAAAACAATGACGGGGAAGCATTTACAGAAGTTGATTCATATAAAGTGGCATCATTGCCTGATATAGAAGCGATTAAGTCCAAAATAGAATTATACGGCACAAAGTCAGTTTTGTTAAACATTCCCATAATCAATAGTGGAGATGAAAACACAGATTCATTTGACGTAATAGTTTATGCGGTAGATTCGTTAAACGATACTTCTTTGTTATGGAAATCGTTTTTATCGTTGAAGGGGAAAGAAACGCAAAACATAAGTATCCCCTGGGATATGAAAAAAGGCAGTATATTTATTTTTATGGATTCTGCGAATGTAATTGAGGAAAGTGACGATACAAATAATATTATTCCCAAAACTATAATGCCGGTAAAATTATTCAATGCCAACGTTTTACAGGGAACAAAAGGCTGGTGTACCAGTATTGACAATCGTCTAAAATGTCTTGTATCCCCTTACGGGGTTTCGGATTCTACAGTTCTGGAAATCCGAAGCGACACATCCGGGGAATTTTTAGCGCTAAGACAAGAAGGAGTAAGCATACTTAAAGATATAACGATAACAATGCCTAACTATGATTCGTTATCAAAACCTGCCGTTCACAGATGGTGCGAAGAATACAAACAGTGGGTAGTAGTGAATGCCGGAACAATAGCATATACAAGAAAATTGGGATTATTCAAACTTTTAGAGAGGATAGATACACTGGCGCCCGAAATAACTCTTGATATTCCGGACAGCAGCGAGTTTATAATTTCAGGGCAAGAAATGCCATTGAAAATAAATGCCATAATAAAAGATAAAGACGGTATAGATATTTTAGATAAAGGAATTATTATTGAGCATGACACTATTGTTGGCGCGCACGATACAGTTTCTCGCAGTTTATACACTTATCCTACAGAAGACAATAGTTTATATGCAGTGCCCTTGATTTTTAAATCAAGCATTGGTGTAGGGAAACATACTTTCTTGTTTATAGCTTATGATTTACAAGGGAACAAAACAACTAAGAGAGCTGTAATCGTTGTTAAACCCATATATGCGCCAAGCAAATCTTATTGTTGGGGGAACTATCCAAACCCGGTAAAGGGCGACAGGACGGAGTTTAAGTTCGGATTCACAGATGTGCCGGATATATGCCAGGTAAGAATATATACCGTATCGGGGAAACTTGTAAAAACGCTTATTCCTTCGGTTCTAAGCAAGAACATATCCATTGTATGGGACTTGCGGGCAGATAACGGGACATTATGCGGGAATGACGTATACTTCTATAAAGTATTTTCGAGACAGGGGAAAGTGATAATCGAGAAATTAATGAAACTTGTAATACTAAGATAATGTTGAAAAAAATATTTGGGATTTTTATATTTTTGCTGTTATTTCGTAACGTTTATGCGAGCGAATACACGGGCGAAATACTGAACCTGGAGATAGGGGGAAGAGCGTGTGGATTAGGAGGAGCGTATTGTTCTATTTTAGATGGCAACGCTTTAAGTAGTTGGTGGAATCCCGTTAACATACTGCAAAGGCAGGGAGTTTCCGTAGGAGCAATGAAAGGGAAGGAGTTTGGGTTGTTTGATTTTAATTGTTTTGGAGCCGGAATAACTAAAAGGAACTGGGAAATAGGAAACTATCCTAACGTATATATAATAAACAACATTGCCGCGAGCATATTATTCGGGACTATAGGGATGGATTCCATTCCTGAATTTCCGGATACGCTTGTAACAAAACCGACGGGATATTTTGGGGCAAGCGAACAGGTAGTACTGTTTACTTTGGCTTTTTCAATACCGCAAATAAAAAATTCAAAAGTAGGATTAAACGTAAAATATTTAAGGTATGACATATTTAATACACAGGCTAACGGGATAGGTCTGGATTTTGGCGCTAATTATAGATATAAAAAGATGTCTACGGGAATAGTCATTAAGAATGTAGGTGGAACAAATATAATTTGGGCAACGAATAAACAAGATAAACGGCCAATGAGTGTAATCGCCGGAACAAATTACAGGACAAAAGAATCATTGGTAGCTTTAGATTTAGGATACGAGTATGGCAGTATTATTTATAGACTCGGGATGGAATATACGATATGGGATTTAATATCCATACGAATGGGAATAAATAAAGGATTGGCTTTTGGAGTGGGATTAAAGCCAGACATACCGGAAAGTTGGGGAGCTACAAGAATTAAAGGATTAACCATTGATTATGCTTTTACAACAAAAGAATTAGGGTCTGTATCGCATATAAGTATGGGATTGAATTTTTAATCTGTCTATACAAACACCTTTTACACAAGAGATTATAATGAAAAAAATTATTATTAAGAGTTTGTCTACTATGGGATATTCCGTATCAAAAATAAAAAAAGAAGATATGGATTTATATTATCAATTTTTTGACAAAAAAGATATTGAGCAAAGAAAGTTTTACAACATAGGAGCGGGAGTGTTCAGGCATCCTGCGTGGACAAACATTGATTATTATTCGGAATGGTTTAAAGAAAATAAAATAGATATCAGTTTTAATTTGTTAGAATGCAAACCGCTTCCGCTGGATGATAATTCCGCAAATATTTTTTATTCCAGCCATACAATCGAACATATAACCGATGAATCGGCGCAAAATATTTTCAATGAAATATACAGGACGCTAAAAAAAGAAGGATATGTACGATTAACTACCGTAAATATTGATTTGTGCTATAAAGCGGTTTTGAATAATGACATTTATTTCTGGCAAAGAGAAAGAGAGATGTACAGTGATAAAAAAAATATGGATGCGGTAAAAATAGCAATCCCGATGGAAAAGGCGTCTATCAGACAATTGTTTTTATTTAGTTTTGCATCACAAGCGTCATTATTACATATTAATAAAAATACATACAAAATTAGTGATAAAGAATTTAACGAAATATTTTCAAAGTTTGAGTACGAAAAGGCTTTAGATTACTGTAAATCGAAATGTAACATTGACTTACAAAGCAAATATCCCGGCAACCATATTAATTGGTGGAACAAAGACAAGTTATTCCGGATGTTACAAATTGCGGGTTTTAAGGAAATTTATTTATCGGGATACGGACAAAGTTTTTGTCCTGTTTTAAGGGACACAACGTATTTTGATAATAGCCGTCCAAACTATTCTCTATATGTTGAAGCAAGAAAATAGCAGATATAGTATCCCCTTTTTTAGATCAACATTATCGGATAACTTCTAAGAGATATCACCAAAAGATTTTATGGAATAAAAAGAAGAAATACTTTTAATTGTCTTTGAGAAAGGGGTACAAAAAAGGTATGCATTATTTCTGAGTTCATAAAATAATATTCACAAAAAACTCCACAGAAAGGAGGTGATCCAGCCGCACGTTCCCGTACGGCTACCTTGTTATGACTTAGCCCCAGTCATCCTGTTTACCTTCATTCCGTATACACGGAGCTTCGAGTCCCCAGAACTTCCATGGCTTGACAGGCGGTGTGTACAAGGCCCGAGAACGTATTCACCACGGCGTACTTATCCGTGATTACTAGCGATTCCGACTTCATGGGGTCGAGTTCCAGACCCCAATCTGAACTGAGACCGGCTTTGAAGGATTAGCTCCACCTTGCGGTTTGGCAACCCGTTGTACCGGCCATTGTAGGACGTGTGTGGCCCTGGGCATAAAGGCCATGCGGACTTGACGTCATCCCCCCTTCCTCTGAGTTGACCTCAGTAGTCCCTTTAGACAATCCCGATTGCTCGGAAATAATTAAAGGCAGGGGTTGCGCTCGTTATGGAACTTAATCCAACACCTCACGGCACGAGCTGACGACAGCCATGCAGCACCTGTGCTAGCTCCCTTTCGGGTCCCTTCCCTTTCAGGTCAGTACCACTAGCATGTCAAACCCAGGTAAGATTTTTCGCGTATCATCGAATTAAACCACATCCTCCACCGCTTGTGCGGGCCCCCGTCAATTTCTTTGAGTTTCAACCTTGCGGCCGTAGTCCCCAGGTGGACCATTTAACGCGTTAGCTACGGCACTCCCGAAAATTCAGGAACACCTAATGGTCATCGTTTACAGTTAGGACTACCAGGGTATCTAATCCTGTTTGCTCCCCTAACTTTCGAGCCTCAGCGTCAGCATTGAAATAGAAAGCCGCCTTCGCCACGAGTGTTCTTCCTGATATCCACACATTTTACCGTTACACCAGGAATTCCACTTTCCCCTTTCAAGCTCAAGATTTACAGTATCAGAGAATAGCTATGAGTTGAGCCCATAGTTTTAACCTCTGACTTTTAAATCCGCCTACGCTCCCTTTACACCCAATGATTCCGGACAACGCTTGCCCCTCCCGTATTACCGCGGCTGCTGGCACGGAATTAGCCGGGGCTTCCTCTGGGGGTACCGTCATCATCGCTCCCCCTGACAGAGGTTTACAATCCGAAGACCTTCATCCCTCACATAGTGTCGCTGGATCAGCCTTTCGACCATTGTCCAAATTTCTAGACTGCTGCCTCCCGTAGGAGTTAGGGCCGTGTCTCAGTCCCTATGTGGCTGGTCACCCTCTCAGGCCAGCTACCCGTCATAGGCTTGGTGGGCCATTACCTCACCAACTACCTGATAAGATACAGACCCCTTCTTAAGCTCCTTGCGGATTTATTCTATCAAACATAAGTCCAATAGAACACATGCGGTATTACCCTTGATTTCTCAAGGCTATCCCCCACTTAAGAGCAGGTTGTCTGTATATTCCTCACCCGTTTGCCACTTTCTAACACTCTTATTGCTAAGAATGTTAGAGTCGTTCGACTTGCATGTCTAATACACACTACCAGCGTTAGTCCTGAGCCAGAATCAAACTCTTCAAAAGATTGAACTCAAAAATAATGCATACCTATAAAAATCTCAAAGAAC
>JAQTXJ010000130.1 GCA_028688815.1 bacterium
CTTGCTTGGAAAATATTTTCCATATTATAACCGCTTCTTAGGTAAAAGTATTTTTTTATATTAAATTCCCCTCCTACCAGGATTTCCGTACACCAATCTTTCTCATTTTCTTGGTTCATCCCAAACGGATTTTTATCTACCAAAAACTCTATCCCAAGCCCTACTTTTTGAGCGTATGAATAAAAAATGCCTCCCCTGTATTCTATCGTTTTATATTCGTATGACATGTAAGCATTGTTCCCTGCTGTAAAATCAAATTCACTGCCTATATTAATCTTGTTCTCCCCACTTTTTATACTATAAACACCTCTAATATCTACGTTTTTCAACCAACCTGAAGAAGTCATTTGTGTAATTCCTGAATTTATCCCAACTTTCAACCTGTCTTCCAATGAATAGATTGCCTGTATTCCTTCTGTTTTACTTATCCCTGTACTTGACTGCATCTCCTGGATTTGATAAGCAAAAGTGAATCCTAAAATAAGATTCCCTCTAATTATCTTAATTGGATTAGAGCTTATTCCTGTGATGATTTTTTTGATATCATCATTTTTTTTATAGTTGATAGAGTCATTCTTTTTCTCATAATCCCAGGACATTTCAAACTCTTCGCCAATAGTAAACCATGGCAACTTATAAGCACCGGATAAAGAAAATTCTGGAAACTTGAAATTCCTCTCATAAGATTTATTGGATGTAGAGTAAACTTCCTGTAAGGACCAATCCCTATAATATGGCTCCAGACTAAATGCCATTTTAGATGTCCGGTAAGTAGTTTCATTACCTATCCCTTTACTTGGGAAAAAACGAACCCGGTCATCTCCTTCCTCTTTTTCTTGATAATATGAACCTTCGCCCTCTATCAACGAGTAATTTGAATCGTCTTCTATAAGTCCTGCTACATTGAACCCGAAATCGTATAGATTTAATTCATTAGATTCATCTTCTACTGCAAGACTAAGACTTCCCATTCCTGCAAGTCTAGATGAATATCCCCTAGAGGAAAACAACAAACATTGCAATATCAATATCCCGATTATAATCAACCTCATAAATTATAAAATTAAGTTAACATCAGCTCCACCACCCATCTCCCCCACTCCCTTCCATCATTTCTAATACCAAGTTGCTAACAATCTTTTGGGTTAGCTTACTTGGAATTATACAATAAACTCATATATATAATATCTTTGGTATAAAACTAAAATACTTTTAAACAATCACTTTGTCAATTTTTTAGTTTTATTAATTATTTATTATCCGTGAAAATTCGCGTTCACTATAGTCCGGAATCTTTTGCCGGATTCGCGCCTGTTTACCTGCCGAAGGCACGGCCCGCCACAGGAGGGTTAATCCTGTCCAAATTTTTTCTGTTCTCTCTATTTTAAACTCTGTGTTCTCCATGATTTATTCTCTGTTATCTGTTAACCCTAAAATATTTTCCTCTGTGGTCGGAGTTTATCCCACCAAGTCGGATACCCCACTGTGGCGTTGGGCGGGATGGTTGATTGTTGTTATCCGTTTCCTCTCTATTTTAAAACTCTGCGACTCTGCGGTGAATATATCTATATTCCGTTAATCTTCTAATCTTTTTGTTATCTACGTCTGCCCGCCTTTGGAGGGTTAATCTGCGTCCAAATTATTTTTTTCTTTCTGTCTAAACTGTCTACACCATCTACACTATCTAAACTTTTCCCTCCTCACTTCCTCTCAAACCTCTCACACCCATCACTCAACTCTTTCGGCTTATCATCCAATCCGCATACTCTCCCCATCCCCACCTGAGTATACTTACAATAAAAACACTTTTTACTTTCACGCGGATATTCAAAAATATCCAGATATTTCCATCTCAGGCTTTCCCTAAATGAGCTTCTGTACCCTCCATATGCACAGTCTTCCCACTTTTTTACATTCTCCGGATGTTTTTTACGGTCTAAAAAATTTCCTACCCCAAGAATTAATATGCAAAATATTAAAAAAAACACATCTCCAATATTAGATAAAAATCTACTATGTTTGGGTATAAGGTGTGATAAAGTGATTAATGAAAAACCTATTGATAGAAATATATATCCCAGACCTATATAAAACAACTTTGTCTTGCGCCAGAATTGTATCCCAAGGCCCAAGAGAACAACTCCTAATAAAAGCATTACGCTCTGGATAATTTTGTCTCCCCACGGTTTGCAGAAAAAATATAATAAACACCCTATTCCTAATACTATAATACTAATCACAACTATCCCCGTCGTTAAATTTTTCCTATAAGAATTCATATTCCTACCCCCTCTCATTTCTAATACTAAAATACTTTTGAACAATCCCTTTGTCAATTTTTTTATATGTTATTTTTTAGCCCCAAATTCTTTCTGTGCTCTGCGCCCTCTCTGTTTTTTTCTCAGTGCTCTCTACGGGTTTAATCCGTTTTTTGTTGTCTTCTCGCTCTATTATCTTTGTTTCTCTGTGCCCGGAGTTTATCCCGCTTTGTCTAAGATCTCGCCGTAGGCGGAGCGGGATAGTTGATTTTTCTGTTATCTGTTCTTTGCGAACTCTGCGGCTTTTTGTTCTGTGATAATATGTTCTTATGCTCTCTAATGTTTTCCCCAATAAAAGTTTGACATTTCTATATTCTAGAATTAAACTTCCAAACACTATGAATAACAATAAAATAACCGCCTTACAAAAAAATATTAAAGAAGTAGATTTGTTCCTCATTACCGGCATAAATAATATCTTCTACCTTACCGGATTTACAGGCTCCAGCGCCGTTCTCCTCGTAACCAAAAAAGATGCCGTCTTCTTTACCGACTTCCGATACAAAGAACAAAGCGCTCGCGAAGTTAAATCCGCTGAAATCGTTATAGTTAAAAATTCTTTGTGGACTGAAATCATTTCCCATAAAATTTTCAAAGGCGTAAAAAAAATAGGATTCGAATACAGCATAGACTACTCAACCTATGAATACCTCAAAACCAAACTAAAAAGCAAAAAATTCACTCCCCTGAGAAATAAAATAGAAGACTTCCGAATTATAAAAAATGACTGCGAAATTGCAACCATAACTAAAGCCGTCGAAATCGCAGATACCGTATTCGCCTCCATAACACACCTCATAAAGCCCGGTATATCTGAAGAAGAAATCGCAGTCGAATTTGAATATCAAATACGAAAAAATGGCGGCTCGGGTATCTCATTCAAAACAATCGTAGCTTCCGGTCCAAATGCCGCACTCCCCCACGCTATCGCAGGCTCAAGAAAAATAAAAACCGGTGACACAGTCGTTTTCGATTGCGGCGCAATATATAAACGTTACTGCTCGGATATGACACGAACACTAATAATCGGTAAAAACCCTCTCGCTGAAAAAGTCTATAAAATCGTCCTCAACGCGCAGGAAACCGCAATCAAAGCCATAAAACCGGGAGTTTCCTTAAAGAAAATTGATACCATCGCAAGAAATATAATAACTAAAGCCGGTTACGGTAAATATTTCGGACATTCCCTTGGACACGGAATCGGTCTGGATGTTCACGAACCACCGAAATCTTCCCCAAAAAGCGAAGATTACGCTAAACCCGGTATGATATTTAGCGTAGAACCCGGTATATATTTACCCGGGAAACTCGGAGTAAGAATAGAAGACCTTGTATTGGTTACGGATAAAGGAGTCAAAGTACTCACAAAATCAAACAAATGCGCACATTTATAGCATTAAAAATACCCGAACCCGTTAAAAAAGATGTCTTCTGTTTCCAGAACAAATTAAAATCCCAATTTACAAGAGAAATAAAATGGGTCGAACCCGAAAACGTTCACATGACACTTAAATTCATCGGCGAAACAAAACAAGAACAAATAGAATCCATAAATACTGTCATCCAATCCTGCATTAATAATATAAAACCTTTTCAAATTTCATTCGATGGCGCAGGCGCCTTTCCAAACCTGCAATACCCTAAAATTCTGTGGGTAGACTTAAAAGAAGGTAGGGAAAAAGTTATGAAACTAATGATATCCCTTAATGAACAACTCGCTGATATCGGATTTGAATTTGAAACCCGTGATTTATCCCCGCACCTCACTATCGGTAGAGTAAAATCGCCCCTTTCAAATCTTCAATATCCCGCCTTCATTTCGGAACCTTTTGAAATAAATAATATATATCTTATAAAAAGTGAACTTACCCGCGATAAACCAATTTATACCGATATTAAAGAATTTGCATTGTGACAAACAACTTATCATTAATGCTTTTTGACTTAACAGACAGATGTATTAAAAC
>JAQTXJ010000131.1 GCA_028688815.1 bacterium
CCGATATGCCCGCTCCTCAAAACTAATGCAAAAGCTTTCTCCACTCTCTCCACTGTCGCCAAACAAATACTAAAAACAATTATTCGCCCGTCCTGGACTCTTATCGCAGATGAAGAAAAATATATGTCCGGTTATCATATGTTTATTAGCGTAAACCTCAAACGAATCCCTTCCGGTCTCGAAAATATATTGCTCACAATCGGTAACTTAACCCCGCCGGAAATTCATAACGATATCCTCAAAAAAGACAATACCCTCGAAATCAAAACAAAAAATTCCCCGCCCGACTACGAACTCGGTATCCTTACAATTAACCCTCAAACCCTTCAAATTAATCATTACAATCCAAAGGATATTCCTAATAAAACTATCCCAATCCCCATCCCCACACCCGATTCCTTGGTTTTCATTTATTACAAACAAGATAAAAACTTCTCCCCATCCGTCCGTATCCAAATCCCCCAATGAATAAAACATTAATCCATTTGTATCTTTTTCGTGTCTATTCGTCCTTTTTCTTATTCGCGTTAATTCGTGTTCATCCGCGGTTCCAATCCGTTCTCTGTTCTCTGTTTTTCGTGTCTTTCTATATTTCTTTCCTTTTTCGTGGTAATTTATTTTCCGTTTTCCGTTTTTCCTTCCGTTGTCTGTTATTTTTTAACCCAAAAACTTCTTCCTCTGCGCCCTCTCGGTTTTCTATCTTTCTTCCATTCTCTGTTGTTTTATTGTTTTATTTTTTTGTTCTCTGCGTCCTCTGCGTCTTTTCGTTTTGTGAACATTTCCGTTTTCCGTTACTATCTAAACCGTCTAAACCGTCTAAACTATCAAGTCTGTTCCGCATTTGCGGAACAAGGAGACAACAATGGCAATATGTTACGGTTCACCTTATGGCACCATTATTGGTCCCATAGGCAATTTAACCTTTTTCGTCAGTAGAGGAAAACAATTTGTCCGTCTGAGACAAAATTATTCCCAACCGCTTGAAGAAAAACCCATAGGATTCCAAAATACAAGCAAAATTCTGGCATTAGTAATGAAAATATACGGCCTGTTAAAACCGGAATTTTACAAATATTGGAAAACTTACAATAAAAACAGCGTGGAAACCAGCCAGTTCCTTTATCAAAATATGGGCTACCTTTTCCAGTCTTTACCCGATAAAAAACAACCCCTCTCCGAAGATAACTGGATAAATCTTTCGGAAATGCAACTCGTATATGGCGGCAGGTTATCCGAACCTAAAATGAAAATAGAAAATCTTACTTACGATTCAAATAGACTTCATCTCGAATGGCACACCGGCGTCTGGAAAGACGGCGCCCCGGACGATATTGCCCATATAATCGCAATCTATTGCGTCCCCGTAGACAAAGACGCCCTAACCTCGAATTGTTTGTATATCAGTCAACCCGATGTCCCGCCAACAATCTTCACGAACGCCTACACAATTTTTCGTTCTCAAATACCCACCCGCAATACGAAGGTGAACTATGAAATTAAAATCTTTTACGGCAAATCCGTTCGAAACAAAGGCGAAGCGTCAATCTTGATACACGAAGGTTTGAACCCCAAATTCCTCTCCACCTTCCTCTTCTTCTCCAACAATACCACATATTCCGACATTTCAGGTAGTCAGCTCCCTGTTTAACTCTTTTCTGTGTCTTTCTTTCCGTTTTCTGTTATTCTTTAACTCTATAACTTTTCTGTTATCCGTTTTCCGTGTTAATCTGTGAATTTCTGTGGCTAAACTTCTTCTCTGTTTTGTGTATTTTTGTGCTTTTGTGCTTTCGTGGCTAATCCGTTTTCTGTTATTCTTTAACTCTATAACTTTTCTGTTTCCGTTATCTGTTTTCCGTGTTAATCTGTGAATTTCTGTGGCTAAACTTTCTTTCTCTTTTCTTCTCTGCGTCCTCTGCGTCTTTTCGTTTTGTGAATATTTCTGTTCCGTTAGTTCAAACTCCCCGCAAACCCCTAAATCTATAAACACTATACTCCCCCAACAACCCGGCCAACCCATCCATTTTCACCTCTTCCCCTTCCAGAAGCACAATTTTATCAGGACTTAGCAAGCCTATCTGTTTTAACATATGATTATGATTTGCATTATAAGGACAATGAATTACAACAAATTTTACGTCTAACGGTAATTTGCTGTGTATGTCTTTTATCCCGTTAAGTATATTTCCTTCCGATATAAAAGGCGTCATTAACAAAGGCGTTATCTTTTCTAATTTCCTTATCATTTTTTCAACTATCCCAAATCCTATGCTGTTTTCAGTCCCTATGCAAGGGTGTGCAGTATCAAGATTTAAAATCCCCGTTTTTAATCCATTTGCAAACCCCGTATTGATAAGCGATTTGCAAAATTCGTAACTGTGCAAATTATTCTCGCTTATAACCATAATTTTACCGGGTTCAACAAGAATAGATTCGCAGGTCGACCAGTTTTTTCGTACTATTTCCGGGCATTTATTCCAGTTTTTTATAAATTCGTGAGTCTTGGGGTCATTAGGATACCCTGACCCAAAATCTCCATATTTTTTATGTAACTCTTCTATTTCGTTATCTCTGGTTACCTTTGCAATAATAGACGCCGCGCTTACTACGGGATATTTCTGGTCGGCTTTTGGTATAATAATTAATTCAGGTTCGGGAATAGTTAAAAGACTTTTTATTTTATTGGAATAATTAGGTATCGCAGAAGGCGAGACAGGAGTATCAATAATTACCTTATCCGGGCAAAATTTATTGATTATTTCAACACTGGCGTCCATCTCAAGAATGGTCAAATTAGTTTGTTCAATGGCATCCGGCAATATTTGTATTGTTTCATATGCAATAGCGATTTCTTTAATAAGCGGAAGAAAAGCGTTGCGTTGGGATGGAGTAAGCAACTTAGAGTCTTTTACTCCCAGTTTTTTTAATTCTTTCAATTTAACTTCATCACATAATACCCCGCAAACAACAAGTGGACCTATAACCGGCCCCCGTCCCGCTTCATCAATCCCCAATATCTTTTTCATACTATCAATCCTATTAAATTTCTGCCTCCCCGTTCGTCATTTCCTCGAAAGCGGGAATCCATTTCTTTCTGTTATTCTTTAACCCTATAACTTTCTGTTTCTGTTATCTGCGTTAATTTGTGTTCATCTGCGGTTCCATTATTTTTGTTGTCTGTTATTTTTTAACCCCAAAACTTTTCTGTTTCTGTTATCTGTTTTCGTGTCTTTATTTGCGTTAATCTGTGTTCATCTGCGGTTCCATTATTTCCGTCTTCTGTTTTCGTGCTTTTTTCTTTTTTCATACTTTCGTGGTTATTTGTTTTTTGTTCTCTGTTACAATTAGTTACAGTTCTTATAGCCAAGCTCTTAGGAGTTTTACTCCTTAGAGATTGCTATCCAGCTCCGCTGGGCTCTTTATTACAGTTCTTACTATTTTTCGTGCTTATCTGCGTTAATCTGTGTTCATCTGCGGTTCCATTATTTCTGTTCTCTGTTATTTTTTAATCCGTGTTAATTCGCGTTCATTCGCGGATAAAACTCTTTCCGTTCTCTCTGCTTAACTCTTTTCTTTAAACTCTCTAATTTTCCGTTCTTTCCTTATCTCTTCAAATCCCTGTTAAATTCTTTCTGTTATCTGTTTTCGTGTCTTTATTTGCGTTAATCTGTGTTCATCTGCGGTTCCATTATTTCCGTTCTCTGTTATTTTTTAATCCGTGGAAATCCCTGTTAGGAGTTTACCCCGCCCTGGCGGGGTGGCTAATATCTGTTTTTTGTTGTAATAATCGTGTGAAATCGTGTGTAATCTCGTGGTTACTATTTGTTCTTTGTTTTCTGTTAATCCGTTCAATCCGGCAGGTAGGTGCGTCCAAAAAATTCTGTTATTCGTTCTCGGATCACTGACCACCGACCACCGACCACTGTTTTCTTCTCTGGGATCCGTATCAGGCAGTTTTAACTTCCTGCGGGATAACGCTCACGAACTTCCTTCCTGCTTTACCTGTTTTGAATTGCACTTTCCCGTCTATTTTAGCGAATATGGAATCGTCACCGCTTCTTCCCGTGTTAGTTCCCGGATGTATTGGTGTGCCTCTTTGTCTTACGATTATTGTTCCGCCGGTTACTAATTCTCCGCTATATCTTTTTACTCCAAGAAACTGAGGATTGCTGTCTCTACCATTTCTTGATGCTCCAAGTCCTTTTTTATGTGCCATGTGTT
>JAQTXJ010000132.1 GCA_028688815.1 bacterium
ACAAATGAAAATTCTTGTGGTAGAAGACGACAATGTCCAGAGGGATTTGTTAGTCGGGGCATTGAAAAAGGACTATAGCATTTCGGGTGTGCCGTCCGGGGAAGCGGCAGTTGAGCTTTTGCAGCGGGAAGTCTTTGACATAATTCTTATGGATATGAACCTTGGCACGACGGATGGCATAACTACTATGAAAGAAATCCATAAGATAAACCCGGAAATTATCATCATAATTATTACTGCTTACGGGAACGTAGAGAATGCCGTAAACGCCATAAAAGAAGGTGCATATGATTACCTTACGAAACCTATAGACCTTACGAAATTGAAACTTACCATAAAACGGGCGATGGAAACAAAACAGTTAACGCAGGAGAATAAAATCCTTAAAACAGAGATAGGAGAAAAATACGGGTTTGATAATATTATAGGAAACAGCACTGCCATACAGGAAGTTTTAAATCAAGTAGCAAGAGTCTCAAAATCAAGTTCAACGGTTTTGATACTTGGCGAAAGTGGAACGGGGAAGGAACTGATTGCAAAAGCGATTCATTATTCCAGTCTGAGAACGGCATATCCTTTTGTTCCTGTTGCCTGCGCAGCATTGCCGGATACTTTACTTGAGGCGGAACTTTTTGGATACGAAAAGGGAGCATTTACCGGAGCACAGCAAGAAAGAAAAGGAAGGTTTGAAACTGCCGATAAAGGAACTTTGTTCCTTGATGAAATTGGAGACATTCCTCTCAGCACACAGGTTAAACTTTTGAGAGTTTTGCAGGAACAGGAATTCGAAAAACTGGGAAGCAATAAACCTATCAAAGTAGATGTTAGGGTAATATCGGCTACGAACCAACCGCTTGAACAAAGAATAAAAGAAGGGACTTTTAGGGAGGATTTGTATTACAGGTTGAATGTAGTGCCGATTATAATCCCGCCGTTAAGAGAAAGGAAAGAAGATATTTCATTGCTTATAGAGCATTTTTTGAAAAAATATGGCGCTAAAATAGGGAAAACTATCGAAGGGATAAACAACGAAGCAAAAGAGATTTTGTTAAGATACAACTGGCCCGGCAACGTAAGAGAATTGGAAAACGTCATCGAAAGGGCAGTCGTTATGACAAGAAACAACATAATTCAACCCGATGACCTTCCAAAAACAGTCTTTGCAACGGGAAAAGCAAGAGACAATTTCTCGATTGAGTATATGGAAAAACTGCATATTGAGGAAGTGCTAAAAAAGACGAACTGGAATCTGACCAAATCGGCAGAATTATTAAAAATACACCGCAACACCCTGAGAGAGAAAATACGTAACCTGCATATAGTGAAGTAAAAGATAAACCCTGCTACAAAATAGTAACCACGAGATTAACACAAAAAAGAAAACGGAGAAAAACTATCACCGCAGAGCCCTGCAAAGCTGGATAACTTAGAGTAATGTTCCTATGTCACAAACTCTAAGTAACCGCAGAGTCCGCAAAGAACAAAAAAATAAAGAAAAGTTTACGGTTAAAAACAGCAAACCCCTAAAAAAAGAGAGTTTTACAGAAGAGAACGCAGAGAAAGGAAAGAATTTTAGCCACAAACGAACTACATACAATTCCCTGAAACCGACTGCACTGTTTTTGTGCTACATCCTTATAGGGTGTTGTATTTATTGGGGTTTATATTGCGGGGATGTTTTATAGATTGCCAAATCAAATATTCCGTTGCACAGAATATGTGCAACGGTTTTAATTGTATTTTTGTATTGTGGAAGCGTGATGGTTCGAATGCCTTATAAATAGTTGGTTTTCTCGGCATGTCAATATTTTGTCACGGATGTTGCTATACTAATAGGCAGAAAAGGGGGAACAATGAAAAACATAAAAACTTCAATCATTCTGGCGGGATTCACAATATTTTTGTGCGGGTGTCATCACGTAGATGATACTACACCGCCAGTAGTGCCAACAGGTGTAGTTAGTGTTACCGGGGATGAGGAGGTAACTCTTTATTGGAATCCGAATTCCGAGAGCGACCTTAACGGATACTTTATATATAGGAGCGATGATCCTCATGGTCCGTATAAAGTAATAGGTAGTTCCACCAGTGCATTTTTTGTTGACAAAGACGTGGCAAATGCAGTAACATATTACTATGCAATTTCGGCTTATGATTATGCAGGGAATGAAAGTGGGATTTCGGCTGAACTCATATTTGATACTCCGAGACCCGAAGGAAGAGGTGTGAAACTCTGGGAAGCAAACGAATACGAAATGGATGCAGGGTATGATTTCTCCGGGGAAAGAGTTTTGGAATGGGACAACGAATTAACGGATGTATATTGTATAGCTTCCGATGGAGTTATTTTTATGGCAGCTGGGGATGCGAATACTGATATTCAGGATTTTGGATACATAGAAGAACTTGATGAAATAAATTATGCTCCGATAGACGGTTGGTCCCAGACAGGAGTCGTTGAATTAATACCGGGACACGGATATGTAGTATGGACAAATAACAATCATTTTGCCAAATTCAGAGTAACTTCGGTAACTGACGAATATGCAAGATTTGACTGGGCGTATCAGGAAGATGCAGGCAACAGAGAACTTAGACATTTGGGAAAACAATTTCCTAACTTTGTAACAACATTAGCAGCAGCAAAGGAGGTAAAATGAAAAACTATATCCTGATGGGTATATTGTTGATTTCGTCTATTGCGGTAGGAGAGCCTAACCCGAGGTTTGCCCGGATTTCAAAAATGTCCGGTCCTGCCTATATTTTAAGAAGCGGCTTAACGGAGTATGAAGACGCCGTCGTCAATATGGCAGTTTCCGAAGGCGACAGGATAAGAACTGAA
This sequence comes from bacterium, assembly GCA_028688815.1. Classification (GTDB taxonomy): domain Bacteria; phylum Hydrothermota; class UBA3073; order JACQXS01; family JAQTXJ01; genus JAQTXJ01. The sequence continues at coordinate 2,843 of JAQTXJ010000132.1, forward strand.
AATTCGTATATGAGAGTGCAGTTTGATAATGGGGTAGAATTGAATCTTGACAGTCGGACAGAGTTGGAATTTTCCAGTCTCTCGAGAGATGAAAACGAAGAAGAAATATCTGCAGTTTATGTTTTAGGGGGAAAAGTAAGAACTAACGTTCCAAGATATTACAACGCCGAGAAAAGGTTTTACATACAGACGCAGGAAGGTGGAATTGCTCTTGAAGAGCAGGCAAGCGCGCAGGTAGAAACAGGCGAAAACGTAACCAGAATAATCGTATACGAAGGCAGGGGAAAAGCATTAAGCAATACGGGAGAAATATCTTTATTGGCAGGAGAAACCACGATTATAGAGAAAGACAAAAAACCGTTGCATCCGGAAAAGTATAGTGCCGTAAAAGAGAAAGATTTTGACAACTGGTGTGCAGTTACGGGAGCAGATAACGTACAAAGCAGGAAATACGTTCCGGACGATGTAATAGTTGGAGTTGAAGAGCTTGACAGGCATGGCAGATGGGTGCATATTGATAATTATGGGTGGGTATGGCGTCCAAGTGTTAGTTCCGATTGGAGACCTTATTATGACGGACACTGGGTATTTTCGGCAAGATGGGGTTGGACATGGGTTTCTTATGAATCATGGGGATGGGCACCTTATCATTACGGCAGATGGATATATGACTGGCCATACGGCTGGGTATGGATACCCGGAAGAGTTTGGGGACCATCTTGGGTTTGCTGGTATGAAGAACCCGGTTATATAGGTTGGTGTCCGATGGGACCTGACGATCAACCATGGTTTCATCATTCAAGGCATCATCATATCAGGCAATGGGTGTCCGTAGACATTCATCATTTCAGGAATTACAGATACAAAGAATCCTGGGATACACCCAATAAACCAACTCACCAATCATATAAATATAAAGAAGTCTCTTACAAGAATGATACAAAATGGACAAAAACAATAACGAACATTAAACCGGATTATGTCAAAACTACAGAGCCGATTAAAAAAGACCTTGTTCCTACGCTTAAGGGTTTTCCTGATAACAAACAACCCGTGATGACTGTAAGGCAAAAAGTTATTATTCCTCGCGAAGAAATTAACAAGAATACAATACAACCAAAACCTGTCTTTATATCAAGGCCCAAAACTCTTGAAGAAAAAGAACGCCCTAATACGGCGGTGAAAAACAAAGTGGTTCAGCAGCCTGTAGACGAAAGAGCTATTGAGAAGAAAACTCCTGTGATTATAAATGAAAGTCCGAAAAGCGATGAAAAGAAGGTTTACCAGGAAAACAAACCTGTGACAAAACCCAAATCCGAGCAGAAAACAGAGAAAGCAAGAGAAAGCAGTCCCG
>JAQTXJ010000053.1 GCA_028688815.1 bacterium
TTATTTAAAACCGTTCCTGTCGTATCTATTATTGATGCACAAATCCCATATAAATAATAAGAAGAATCTTCTAATACTCCGGCATAAGAAACAAAATAATTAGTCCCATCAAACCCAATAGAAGAATATTGCCCATAATTATCAATAGCTATTCCCTGCGGGTCCAATACGGTTCCCGAAGGAGTAATTCTTGCACCCCTAAGTCTGGGAATTGAGTCGCTATACCATACCGCAAAATAGTTGTTCCCGCCAAACGCAACCGAGGGCATTGTTTTCCAACCCGGCAAAGTCGAAATCGGGAATTCTCCCAAAATATTTCCTGCCGGACTTACCCGGACACCGTAAATATCACTATTCTCTTCTCCGTTTCTATCATCGCTCCATACTGTTAAATAATTTGTCCCGTCAAAAGCTACGGCCGGTTTTGCAAAAGGATAATAATAATCCGTTGTTGTAGACGAAATAAGAATTCCTGTAGGGTCTAAAACATTGCCCGAAGAATCTAATCTTGTGGCATAAACACTTCCATTGTTCCGCGAATCATAATACACCGATAAATAATTTGTCCCGCCAAAAGCCGTAGAGGAAAGCCATTGAGAATATGCCGCGGTTGAGACAATAATTCCCGAAGTATCCAAAGCTTTCCCGAAAGTGTCTATACGGGTACCATAAACATCATATTCATAGTTGGTTTCATTTTCCCACACCAAAAAATAATTTGCATCTCCAAAAGCAATAGAAGAAGGGCTTCCCCATTTGGTTGCGTTTTGAGATGACAATATGATTCCCTGGGTATCAAGAACGACGCCGGATTTATTTATTCTTGTGCCGTAAATCTCGCCATTACCACGACTATCGCCCCATACTACGAGATAATTCGTGCCGTCAAAAGCAATGGAAGAAAAAAACTGGTCATCTATTGTAGTTGAAATAGGAATTGCCGAAGTATCTAAAATTACACCTGACTTGTTTACCCTTGAACCATAAATATTATAGTTATAGGCTTTCAAGTCCGTCCATGTCACAAGATAATTTGTCCCGTCAAAAGCTATGGAAGGAGCAACTGCATCATATATTTTGCTTGAAATTTGGATTCCCGAAGTATTTAAGACGGTTCCTGTTTTGCTTATTCTTGTCCCATAAATTACAGGCGTATCATTCTGGTTGCTTCGCCATACCAGAAAATAATTTGTTCCGTCAAATGCTCCGGAAATACCCGATTTATTTCCTGATACGTTTGATATTGGAATTCCTCCCGGGTTAAGGATTGTTCCATCCGGACTAACTCGTGTACCCAAAATGTGATACCCGTAACTTCCCCAAAATTCCATCCATGTTACAAAATAATCATCGCTTCCCCATATTACGCATGGCGTATCTTCTGCATAACCTGAAGTTGAAATAGCTATGCCTGTCGGATCAAGCACTGTCCCGGATTTAGAAACACGAGTCCCATAAATATCCTTATAATAAGAGTCATTGCGTTCATCTATCCAAACTACAAGATAATTTGTGCCATCAAAAGCTATGGAAGGATAGGCTTGTCCGCCTCTTGCAGTCGAAATGGGAAATCCTGCCGGATCTAAAACCGTCCCATCCCGGCTTATCCGTGTTCCCCATATATCGGAAGAATCTGGGTCCGAACGGTATTCTTGCCAGACTACGAGATAATTTGTGCCGTCAAAAGCAATGGAATTCGATCGTGTAAGCACTTGGTCGAAAAAGGCGGAACCATACGCAATATTCGTATCAAGCAAAAATTCACCGGTAGAAGGCAAAACAAAATTACAAGCAGAAAAATCTTTTCCCGGACTTTTATATGTTTTGTATGTTACCTTTTTTTCATTTAAAGGGTGTCCCAAAGTCCATATGTTTTCAAGAGGTTGTCTCATATATCCCGGATGCTTATCCATAATATTTCTCGGGGTTTCTATCCCTCTTTGTATCCCGAAAGGGATTGTTTTACCAATCGAGATAATAATAGTTATAATCAAAAAATTTATCATAATTAATACCCCTCTTTTTTTATCTTATAACTGTTATCTTCTTAGTCTCTTTAAATCTTCCGACATCCAGTCTTACAAAATACACTCCCGTTTTCAATTCTTTAGCATTCAGGTTAACGCTATAACTCCCCGCCTCTTTTTCCCCATCAACTAATGTTTTCAATGTTCTCCCTGAAATATCGTAAACCGTTAATTCCACTTTACCTTTAGCAGGTATGGAGTAACTGATAACAGTTGATTGAAAAAACGGATTCCGTCTTATTTTCAAATCCGCATTCCGCAATCCAAAATCCGAAATTGATGGTTCTTCTACCCCTGTCGTATTATATACCGCAAGTCCTCCATAGTTATCAGTGCCAATCCAGATATTGCCTCCTTCTATCGCGAGAGCATAAACATCGTCATCCGGCAACCCGGAATTTAATTTATTGAACACCGTCCAGTTCGTGCCGTCAAACTTTGCAAGACCACCGTTATCAGTGCCAATCCATTTGTTATTTCCTTGTATCGCAATAACATTGACTTCATCATTAGGCAAGCCTGAATTTGAAGTATCATACACCGTCCAATTAGTACCGTCAAACTTTGTAAGTCCTGTACAATTGGCTCCTATCCAGACATTGTTTCCTTCTATGCCAAGAGCGCCTACATAATTAAAAGGCAATCCTGAATTTGAGGTGTCATACACTGTCCAGTTCGTACCGTCAAACTTTGCAAGTCCACCACCCTCAGTGCCAATCCATTTATCACCGGTCGTTCCCTGTATTGCAATAATATAAATGGTATCGCAAGGCAACCCGGAATTCAATTTATTATATACAGTCCAATTCGTTCCGTCAAATTTAGCAATACCACCGCCGTAAGTACCAATCCACAAATTGTCCCCTTCTATCTCAATAGTAGTGACAAAGTTATCCTTTAAAACGGAATTGGAAGTATCGTACGCTGTCCAATTTGTCCCGTCAAATTTAGCAAGACCACCCCAAGTGCCAATCCATTTATTATTTCCCTCTATCCCAAGAGCCCAGACATAGTCAGAAGGCAAACCGGAATTTGCGTGATTGAATGCAGTCCAGTTCGTACCGTCAAACTTCGCAAGTCCACCACCATTAGTACCAATCCATTTATCGCCAGTCGTTCCTTCTACTGCAATAGCCCTGATAAAGTTATCCAGCAAACCGGAATTTACAGTGTTGAACGGAGTCCAGGTAGTCCCGTCAAATTTAGCAAGCCCGTTAGCGGTGCCAACCCATTTTACGCCAGTCGTCCCGTCTATCTCAATAGAATAAACTTCATCGTCAGGCAAACCTGAATTACCCATATGATAAAGGGTCCAATTCGTGCCGTCAAACTTCACAAGACCATTTTCATAAGTACCAATCCAGATAGTACTTCCCTCTATACCAAGAGTATAAATACGGTTATCAGGTAAGTCGGAATTTGATTCGTTATACACCGTCCAGTTCGTCCCGTCAAACTTTGCAAGACCTCCTCCATAAGTGCCAATCCATTTATTGCTTCCATCTATCTTGATAGAAAAAACAATGTTATGAGGCAAACCGGAATTTGAGGTGTTGAAGGGAGTCCAGGTAGTACCGTCAAACTTCAAAAGTCCACCATCGGTACCAATCCAGATGTTACTTCCTTCTATCGCAAGAGTCCTGGCTCCGTAACCGGAAAACACTGTCCAGTTTGTTCCGTCAAACTTCAAAAGATCCTCCTCAGTTCCAACCCATATATTACTTCCTTGTATCCCAAGAGCATAAACGCTATCGCAAAGCAAAACTGAATTTGATGTGTTATACACAGTCCAGTTAGTTCCGTCGAACTTCGCAAGCCCGCCATAATAAGTCCCAATCCAGACATTACTTCCTTCTATCGCAAGAGCAAGAATAGTGTTATCCGGCAACCCTGAATTTGCGTGATTATAAAATGTCATTGCCCCGGTAGTTTCGTTCATTTTTATGAGTCCGCCACCACAGGTGCCAATCCATAATTCATTCCCGTTATCGGCAACAGCCGTGATATATTGTCCGCCGTAAGTATAATTGGCCCATCCTGCGTGCTGTCCATAACTATTACACGTAATTGCACTACCCCCAAAAATCACACAAAACATAAAATATTTTTTCATCTTTCCTCCTATCGAAATATTAAAATATATATTAACTTACGACATATTTATCGTGAAAATGGGAAAAGTCAAGGACAAAATACTCTCCAAACTATTTATCAGGAAGGTTAAAAATTTTTTCCGTTTCTGTTTGTTTTTTAATTCTATAGTTTTCTATTTTCTGCGAAAATCCCATTCTGTTTATCCTGTTTTTTATTTTTTGGGTTTTTCTTTTAACTTTCAAACGGACAAACAATCAAACTTTCTTTTTCCTGTTTACTTGGAGTTTGTCCCATCAGGGACATTACTCCAAGTTACCCGGCTTTGCTGGGAAATCTGCGTTATCTGCGTCCAAATATTTTCTGTTTTCTGTGTAATTCAGTGTAAATCTGCGGCTAAAATCTTTTTTGTCCGTTTAGTGTAATTTCGTGCTTAGTTAGAGTTTCCCACCTTGGCGGGATTACTCTAACTTATCCAGCTCAGCTGGGTTTCGTGTTGGAGTTTACCCCGCTAAGGGTTAGATTATCTGTTCTTTGTTATTCTTGTTTTCGTGGTAGATTATTTTTTTCAAAAAACTATTGACAAAAATATAATATGGATACATAAACATTATACTATGTGGTGGATATTAAGCGCTATTATTTGTGCAGAAGCTCCTAACTTTAGCATACCCTCTATTGAGGGAAAGACTGTCGTATTGGACTCCCTTGTACAAAACGGATATGTCGTTATAGATTTCTGGGGCACGTGGTGCAAACCTTGCATAAAGAGTCTTGATACTTTTAATAAGATGGCTGATGAATTTAAAAGGGTAACTTTCCTTGGTATAAACGAAAACCCTGCTTACAGCAGAAACGAAGTGAAAACTGTAGTAAAACTGCATAAATGGAAATTTACAATCCTGTGTGACGAAAACAAGAAAGTAACTGAAGCCTTACAGGTAAAAGCTATTCCTCATGCATTCATAATCGGGCCCGGCAGGAAAATAGTTTATGACCACGTAGGATATAAAAAAGGAGACGAGCAATTACTTCGTAAGAAATTAATAGAATTATTAAAATCCTGTCCTATGGATAGTACTGTTACTCCAGTATCTTCAGAAACAAAATAATACCGTGAATCTTCTTTTAATTTTTGGTCTTTTTACCCAAACCCCTGAAGTAAGCAGTAAGTTTTCAAATGATTTGAATGTCTGGGGATGGAAAAAAGAAACCGCAGATACCACAACCAAAATTGACACTGCTTCCATAGAAAACACACTCTCTCTTAGCGCACAGTGGAATTATTTTAATGGATTCTTTGAGACGTTGTACCTGGACAGAAAAATCTACATAAAAAAACGTATCTCTTTTGAAACTCCGAACATATCTTTTTTACTCGGTGATTTTTACGGAACTTACGGCAATGGGCTTATGCTTGGAATGACGGCAGTCGAATCCAAAGGTTTTGAACGAAGAATTAACGGCGCAATGGCTTCTACAAAACTTGGATGCGTTACTCTGTCGGAAATATATGGTACTCCATGGATAATAGATAGAGCTAACCAGAAATATATCGTAAAAAATACCGATACCTCCTACGATACGACTGATAAATTAGGCGCCATAAACGTGTCCGTTCCAATCCCGGTAGCACAAACTACCGTCAATGTCAGAGGTATCAACTTAAAATATGGACAGTACTATACTTACTATATGACACTAATAGGAGGAGAAATCAAGTTAAATACCAACTGGTGTGAATTCAATGCAGAAGGATTGAGAAAAATAAGTTCGGATACAGCGCTTGATACTTTAGGGTACGGAGCTTACGTAAATACAAAAGTTTACTTCGGTTCTTATATTGTGGGAGTGAATGGATTGTATTATGAACAACTTAACACTTATAAATATGCTTCTTTGCCCACTCTAAATAAAAACGAGTATTCAATAAACGAAGGCAAAGACGAATGGGGATATAAATTCAGCTTACAAAAAGCTTTTGATGAACTTATTGCTAATGCTTACTTTTCCAATACCCTTACCCGATTGGAAAAAGACCCTATAACCGATAAAAGGAGAGGTTTGCTTGAAGGCTCTGCAGATATAGAATTTAAAGATATAAACGCTTCTTTCAGGATGGCTGACTTTGATTCGGCAATTGATATTCATTATAAAAATAAACAAGAAATAGAAAGCGAGTTTGTCGGAGAAATTAAAATGTTTAAAGCAGAAGTCTCCTTATTAAAAGTAACCGGAACTTCATCGGAAAGCTCAACGGTAGATTTTTATGACACAGGATTCGGATTAGATTTCTTTATAAACGAACAATTTGCTATTTACGGAACTTATACTGCACGTTCTAAAGAGGCACCTGAGGAATTAAAATCCCCGGGAAAACTATGGTACGGTATAGGATTAAAAATCAATGTCGTGGATAAAGTTCTTGGTGAAGTATGGTACGGCAAAGAAAAAGGCGGGCTCGTTTGTTCCGGCGGAACATGTAGATTTGTAGACCCCTATGAAGGATTAAAAGCAAAATTAACCCTCAACTTCTAATCTCTCTCTGTTCTTTTTTACCCTCTAACTTTTTTATAATTCTGTTAATCCTGTCTAAATTTTTTGTTCTCTGTGCCCTCTGTTCTCTATTTCTCTTCCCTGCGGAAATCCTCATCTGTTGATTTTATTTTTTCTTTCCTTTTATTTTCCTGTTTACTTGGAGTTTGTCCCATCAGGGACATTACTCCAAGTTACCCAGCTTTGCTGGGAAATCTGCGAAAATCTGCGTCCCAAGATTTTCAATTCTCTGTTTGTCACTAACTTAACTCTATTTTTTTTCTGTCACGCAGGTTATTTAGGAAAAAGCCCTCAACCGTTTTTGGATTTTCTTAATGCTTTCGAAAAACTAATTACGCCTATTATTCCTATTATCGCCCCGACAACCGATAACATCCCCGAAATATCATACTTCCAATTCCAGTGAGAAGAAGGCTGTATCGCACCGGTAATTCTAAAAAAATTAAATTGAAACGCCAACGCACATCCGATAATAATTAAAACCGAACTTTTCTTTTTCATTCTTCCTCCTAAACTTTTTTATTCACCGCAAAGCTCCCGCCATCCTGCGGCGGGCAGGGGCATAGCGGGATAAATTCCGCCTTGCCCTACAAAGACTTTTATTTTTATCCGTGTTCATCCGTTTACAAACTCTTGGGCAAAGCCCTTAGAGTTTGTTATCCAGCTCAGCTGGGGCCTTTTATCCGTGGCAAAATTTTCTTTGTTCTTCTGTTTTTTTATCCGTGTTTATTCGCGTTAATCTGCGGTGAAAAACTTCTTTTAATTCTAAACTTTTTTGTTCTTCACTAACTCCGCAAATTTTTCAAACGAGCGGTTATATGTTCGTTCCTCGGCTTCAGGGAAAAAACACGCAGGCAGTTCTCTCATTCTAAGATGATACTGCAAACAATCACAACAAACACCTTTTCTGGAACAACCGCCGTATGAACAATTACAACCTTTTACGTTTCTACTTTGTTTACATTCCATAATTCATCACTCCTTTACGACTTTGATTGATAAAATTCTATCCATCCTGAAAGTTCTTCTTTGTTCTCTCAAGAAACAATGTGCAACAAGATACGTATAATCCTTGTGCGGCGCAATTTCTATGGGTTTTATCGTCCGGACGGTATGTTTTCCCTCTTCCGACATATACCTGATTCTTAGCTTTCTATCCCATTTTATCGCTTCTTCAACTTCCGGCGGCAATATCAATTCGCCGTAAGTAGGAAACGTTATCGTTCCCCCGTTAAATTCCAGGAGCTGGTACAACGTATCCAGATTATATTTTCTTTTAAACTCTTTTAAAAATATATAAAAAATCTTCCGTGTCAATATTGCGTCTTCCATTGCCCTGTGAGAATGCGCAGCACTTATACCAAAATGCGAAGCAATATTACTCAAACTATTCGAGGGAAATTGGAAATACGTTCTCGCCAGCGTAAGTGTATCAATAACTATATTTTTAGGAAACTTCATTCTTAACCCGTTCAACTGCGACCCGATAAAATTCAAATCAAAAGGCGCATTATGCGCAACAATTACGGAATTTTCTATAAACTTAAAAAACTTATCCGTGACTTCACTGAAAGCAGGCGCATATTTAACCATATCAGAAGTGATATGGTTAACCATAAATGCCCCGATAGAAATAGGCACATAAGGGTTTATTAGCGTATGGTAGGAAGCGGAAGTTCTATTGCTGACGACTTTGAGTAATCCGATTTCGCATATTCTGTCGCCATAATGCGGATGAAGCCCTGTAGTCTCAACATCAAGGAAAACAAACGGAACTTTATTTAACGGTAAATCTTCGCTTAATCGCATCCCACAATATATCCATTACAGGACGATATGTTCCGGTGTCCTGTAACTGCAACAATCCGGTCTATTTTTTTCTTTTCTTTTTCTTTTTTTCCTGTCCACCGGAAAAAGAGCGCCATTTCTGTATGAAATCTTCCAGCCGTTCGCTTACCAGCCAGTTTATCGTTCCTTTTTCATAACTACCATTTTTTTCCAGATCACCCGCTTTAATCCCGGTTAATACTTCAATTCCTTCGTCAATAGTCTTTATTGCATATATATGGAATTTCCCTTGTTTTACTGCTTTAATAACCTCATCCAGCAACATAAGGTCTTTAACGTTTTGCTGTGGAATCATAACTCCCTGTTTACCGGTGAAACCCCTTATTTTACATATCCCGTAAAAACCTTCTACTTTTTCGGTTACTCCGCCGATTGCCTGTATTTCGCCTTTTTGATTTACGGAACCCGTAACTGCGATATCCTGTCTTAGCGGTAATCCCGAGAGAGCCGAAATAAGCGCATATAATTCCGTAGAAGAAGCAGAATCGCCTTCTACTCCGCCGTATGACTGTTCAAAACAAAGGCTGGCGCTTAAAATTAAGGGTTTATCCTGGGCATATTTTCCTCTCAAATAACCGGAAAGTATCAATACTCCTTTATTGTGAATCTTCCCGCTTAATTCTGCTTCACGTTCTATGTTAATTATTCCCGCATCCCCGACTCCTACCTTTGCGGTAATTCTTGCTGGTTTACCAAACGCATAATCTCCCGCATCATATACCGACAAACCATTCACCTGTCCGATTACGCTGCCGGAGATATCAATCATAATGGTACCGTCGGCCAACATTTCCTCTATCTTTTCTTCAATTAGCCGGCTGCGTTCAAACTTTTGATATACTGCTTTCTTAACATAATCCTCTGTAATTAAAGTTTTATTATCCCTTTTTGTCCAGTAGTTAGCTTCGCAAAGTAAATCCGCTATATGATGAAACTGGGTAGAAAGTTTATCCTGTTTCCTTGCGAGACGCATCCCGTATTCTATTATTTGCAGACAGGCAGCCCTGTCAAAATTAAGCAATTGTTCTTTCTCTACTATTTTCTTTATAAAATTGGCATATTCTTTTATTGTATCTTTTCTTACTTCCATACTTGAGTCAAAATCCGCGCGTATCTTAAATATCTTTTTGAAATCTTCGTCGTATTCGTATAACAAATTATATAAATGGAATGGACCTACCATAACTACTTTTACGTCAATATCAACGGCTTCAGGTTTTAACCCGGAAACTGAAAACATATAAGAAGGGTTATAATTCTGTACATCCAATTTACGATTTCTAAGTATTCGTTTTAAGTTTGTCCAGACACCCGGCTCTATAAGGGTATCCATAGCATCTATTATCAGGAACCCGCCTTCTGCTTTCAAAATGGATCCCGCTTTCACATCCATAAAATCCGCACCCCATTCCCCGTAAGCATTTAATCTTGATTCTATGCCTCCAAATAAATTACGGTAAGTCGGGGAAGTCTCAAAAATTACGGGTGCGCATTTTTTCCCGTAGTTATCAACAAGTAAGTTAACATGGTATCTGCGGAATGCATCTTCCTCTTCTGATTTTTTCTGTTCTAAAAACCTACCAATGTTATCTACGATATCTACTTTTATATCATCAAGGTATTTGTTTAATTTTTCGTTCTTGTGCTGGGCTTTTATTTCTTCTACCCTGTGCTCTATAACTGGTAAAATATGTTCCAGTTCTAATTGTCTCATTCTTTCTTCAAGTGAAATTTCAATCTTCCTTATGGATTTTAAAGTTGTTTCCAATTTCCCGTTTAATCTTGTATAATCTTCTTCTATTTTTTTCACCCGGGCTTTATTCCCTTCAAGTTTAAGTTTCTGGACATCTGCCGGTTTCCCATCTATTAAAGGGACAAGACTTGGTCTTACGTACTGGCCTGTCTGGACCTGCATTATCGTAAATCCCGCGCTTTCGGCTTCTTTCTCAAAAACTTCGCCAACTTCTTTCTCTTTCTTTTTGTATTCTTCTATTATCTCTTTTTTCTTCTTATCGTACTCCTTACTCTCAAATACGGCAGGTATAGACTTTACGAGATACTGTATCAACGCCTGCATCTCTTTTTTAAAAACTCTTCCTTCTCCCGCAGAAAAACTGAGAAGAATAGGCTCATCAGGATTCTTGAAATTATTTACGTAACATTTATCTTTAGATATATTTTTTGTTCTCGGAGATTCTTTTATAAGTCTTTTAACCGTAGTTTTTCTTCCTGTTCCTATTTCACCGGTTACGAATATGTTGTAACCCGAGCTGTCTATGTCCAGGCCAACTCTCAGCGCATTTATTGCGCGAGTCTGCCCGATTATTTCAGGTCTCAATTTGATTTCAGCAGTAGTTTTGAAATCAAGGAATGATTCATCACATATATATTTTAATTTATTTATAGGTAATTCTTCTTTTCGAATCGCTTTTTTTAACTTATACGCCATCTTTTCCTCCTGATTAATATTCAATTAAAAAATAATTAAAGAATACATTATCTTATTACTAATTAAATGTCAATCCTTTTTACTTTTATCAAGGCTCAAAATATAAAAACATTATGGGATCAAAAAAGATACTGAATTACCCACACCGCAAGCAGCAGGGTATCAAAAAGCAAAAAAACAATGTCTACCTGCGGTAGGCAGGGATTCCCGCCACCGCTCCGCCTGAGGCGGACGGGATCTTTGACTTCCGCGGGAATGACAAATCACACGAAACATTCCATTCCACACCCCAAGGGGCGGGGAATTCCAAGTTAGAACAATAATCGTAAATAGTTAAGATTAGAACACTCTTGCCGTTTCAATAGGCTTGCCGGGTTCAAATTTCAAAACCATTAAACTTCTTCTCGGATCTTTATTCTCGGTAAAACTTATAATCCCGGTAGCCCCCGTAAGGCCTATTTTACCAATGTTCTCCTTAAATGCTTTTCTGGAACATTCTTTCCCCGTAACAAAAGTTTTCTCAACTATTCTCGTAGCATCAAATCCTAATGCCGAGAAAGTTTGTGGTTCATTTCCGTATTTATCCCAGAAACTATGCAAGAAATCCTGGACTTCTGCTAAACCGTAATTATAAAAGAAATGCGTTGAATAATAAATTGCACCCTTTTTGTTTCCGACTAACTTTTGTAATTCCGGTGAATCCAAACCATCTCCGCCCATAAAAGGCTGTTCAAATCCCATATTTCTTGCTTTCTTTATAAGAATTCCTGCATTATTGTAGAACAAAGGCACTACTATAAAATCCGGTTTCTGTTCTTTTACGACTTTAAGCGGTGCTTCAAAAGCCGTATCTCCCGGGGTAATTGTTGTTTTAAGAAGTATTTTCCCACCTAATTTTGTAAATTCGGCTTCAAAACTTTCAGTCAATCCGATTGAATATGGATCGCCAGCATCAAATATTATGCATGCGGTAGCAAATCTTAAATCCTCTTTTGCAAAAGTTGCAAGAGCTATTCCCTGCGCCATATCGGTGCAGGATATTCTCCACACCCATTGCCTGTCTCTGGTAGCATCAATACCCGTAGCAGAAGGTGTTATAACCGGCAACCCGACTTTATCTGCATACTCCGCAATCTTTATTACGTTTGTTGTAGTCAAAGGACCTATTACTGCTACTACCCCGGCTTTATCTAATTTCTCAATTGCTGTTTCTGCTGCATCGGGATCGCCTTTATCGTCTTCCACTAACAATTCAACCTGGCTGGAATTTATACCACCTTTTTTGTTAATACCTTCTATTGCGAGCTGTATCCCCTTAAGACACATATCCCCGTATGAAGATATTGAACCTGAAAGCGGAACAATAACTCCTATTTTTATTGGTTTTTTAGCACACCCAAAAACAAATAATCCTAATACTGCTACTGCTATGAGACATACTCTTTTCATCTTCTCTCCTCCCTACTTTTTTATACTTTATTATAATTTCTATTGTTTTCAAAAAATGGATATCTTCGGATGATAGATACTACAAGCCTACCACATAAAGTTTCACAAACTCCATTAGTTAACACAGTTTTATTTATTCTAATACTTTTCTATAATAAACAACTATTCCCTTTAGTCAACTAATTTTTATATATAAGGCTATTTTTACCCTACAACTTTTTGTATAATCCTGCCTCGGGCGGATTAATCCTATCTGAATTTTCTATATTCTGTTCTCTGTTTTTCGTTTCTCTTATACTCTTATCAAGCCCTTAGGAGTTTTACTCCTTAGGGATTTCTATCTGGAGCGAAGCGATAAGAAGCCCTTTGGCGTTAGCCATTAGGGATCCTTATCCATTCGTCGGACACCCCGCCTCCTTGGCGGTGGCCGCAAAGCGGGGCTTTTTCAATCACTGTTGATAATTTTTTTTCGTGCTTTCGTGTTTTAGTGGCAAGATCTGTTCACGCTTTTTTAAAAAATATTGACAAACCTTTAGTTTAAAAGTATTTTTTCCAAATTATACCGTTCATTAATAATCAAATAATAAAAACTATTGAAGGAGGGATAACGTTTATCTTTATATATAATTTATTTTCGTTAAAAACATTTTAACAAGGGGGAAAGATGGCAAATTTAAGTATTCTGTTAATGTTGATAGGGCAAACATGGGCAAAAGCTTATGACGTATTTCATCTTGGGTCATCCTATGTTGATACGGCTTACTCAATTGTTTATGATAATGTGGACGATGCATATATAACCGTTGGAAACACAACTCCGGGTTTAATAATTGCAGTAAATGAGGTATTGGTCACAAAAATAAAAGTCAGTGACGGCACGGTAATATGGTCAAAAAATTATGGATTCCCGGGAGAATTCAGAAATATGGGACGTTCCATTATAGTTGACCACAGCGGAGACGGGTATTATGTTATCGCAGGCTACTGTAAACCCTCGCAAACAGGGAAAGTAAATCCTCTTATATTAAAAATAAAAGCAAACAACGGAGACATGGTATGGGGAAATACTTATCCCACAACCTATGGCGTACAACATACGCTTCTTGATGCGTATGCATTTTCGATAGTAAAAGACGGTGGGGATTACCTTGTCGCAGGAAACGTTGAACCGGGACCTTGCGGAGGACTTTCCGACGCAATGGTATTGAGCGTAAATTCCATGACCGGTGTTATAAACTGGGCATGGGCTTACGGAAAAATCTTTATGGGAATGTTTCCGTCTAGCGAATATGCATATTCCATTATTGAAGATTCTACCTCAACTCCCTGCAGTCTTTTTGTAGTTGCGGGAAAAAGATATCAACCAGAAGGACCAATATCTTCTATGCTTATATTCAAAGGTAAAAAATCGGATGGTTCCATTGACCCGGCAACAAAATTCATTTACGATTATATGGCAGCTCCCGTAGGACAGGGAAGATACGACTGCGCATACAATGTAAAAAACAGCACTCCACCGGGATATATATTAACGGGAACCACGGATACAAACATCATCGTTTTAAAACTTGCTCCAAATTTACATCCGCTCTGGAACGGAAAATGCAGGACTTACCACATTGCCAACTCTTCCGAATCACGTTGTATTGAACCAACATCCGACGGGAACTATGTTTTCACGGGTGCAACGACTCCCGGAGTTACGGGCACGTATGACCTGCTTATTACTAAAATAACCCAGAACGGAGGAGTAATATGGGCAAATGCATTGGCCGGGTGCGGAACACATAATATGAATATGCCTGACTATGGCAAATATATCGTAGAAGGTCCCGCGGATATATATGCTGCCACAGGTTATACACAATGGCCAACAAACTGGACACCTACAAACATACTCGTTACCAAAATTGATAAAAATGGCTTCATTGCCTGCTCACAAGCAACGGATACTTGTTTTAAACCAGTTAACGTTGTTGTAGATTCTCCGACAGTCTCCATAGATAGTTCATTTTTGGATTATGCGCTTGATTTGACTCCGCTAACTCTTATAGATACTAATATGTCCGTTCGCGATACCGTAATTTGCTGGCATTCCATAGGGATTGAAGATAATGATTGCGCTTGCAGTAGAGCAATATACGAAATTTATAATGTACCAAATCCCTGCATATTAAAAACGACTATTCATTACAGTTTAAAATCGGATGGCAACGTCAAAGTTTCCGTATACGATTTAAGCGGAAGAACGGTAAAAGTTATTTCCGACAGCTGGGTTAAATCAGGCAAACATAACATAATATGGGATGGCTTGAATGAAACCGGACAGAACGCGTTACCCGGAGTTTATTTATATAAAATACAAACCGGGAAATACACTGAAACACATAAATTGTTAAAAATAAAATAGTATTGTAAGGGCGAATCCGCCAGAGGCGGATTCGCCCTGTTTGTATGTCTTGTATTGAAATGTCAGTAGGGCATTAAATCCGCCTCAGGCGGACTATCTACCCAATAATGAAAAACTTATTACATATTCACTGCGGAGATTCATCTGCAGGAATGCTTAAAAAAAGCAGTCTGAAAGGCGATGTTATAGTTTGGTGTGATATACTTTCGGATGGGCCAACTCCTTCCGGATTGTCCGACAAAGAATGGCTCGACACCCGCGCGAAACACATTTCTAAAATGACGGGAAACGGGCTAACAGTTAAACAGTCTAAAGATTGGAACTTAAAACAAGATAAATCTCTGGAAAGTTTTCGTAACTATAAAGAAGTCGTTTTGTGGTTTGATGCCTGTTTGTTTGACCAGACAATCCTTATCCGTCAACTTGATTGGTTCTCCAAACAGGACAAAGGTAAAACAAAAATCAGTCTTATTTGTATCGGGGAATCCCCCGGGTTTAAAAAATTCCAAGGATTAGGACAGTTGGATCCTAAACAAATGGCTTCTCTTTTCAAGACAAGGCATAGCGTGACAAAAGAAGAATATGCTCTTGCCAAAAAAGCATGGTCTGCATTTTGTTCGCCGACTCCGTTAGCAATTCAACAACTTATTAAAAAAGATACATCCACGCTGCCATTTCTTCACGACGCTTTAATCCGTCATTTTGAGCAGTTTCCATCATTAAGAAACGGATTAAACAGACTTGAGAACACTGCGCTTGAAGCCGTTTCTAAGGGGAAGAATAAACTTGTAGACATTTTTATTTATGCATCACTAAAAGAAGAAAGGCCTTTCTGGGGGGACACTACCTTATGGGAATGCCTTCATAAATTGTCAAAAGCAAAACATCCTTTATTAAAAGTAACCGGCGGGAACTTGCCTTTATGGGATCCACCGAGAGATTTAAGCAAATGGAGAGTTTTTGTCACGGATACGGGGAAAGAGGTTTTAAGCGGGAAAAAAGATTTCATAAAAATTAACGGTATTGACAAATGGCTCGGCGGTATTCACATTAATAAAAATAATGTTTATAGGTGGGATGAAAAGAAGAAGGCCATTCACTGAACAGAAAAAAAGACTCCACCACGAAACCACTAAAGCACAAAAAAGCAACCACAGAGGACACTGAGAAGAAAAGTGTTAAAAGAAACAAACAACAAAACAGATAAAAATAGAGAGCACAGAGAATGCAGAGGGCGCAGAGCAGAGAAGAGAAGAATAGAAACTCACGAGAGAATTTAATTTAATTACAAAAACCACAAAATCCTTGTAAACCTGTGAAAATCCGTGGCTAAAAATTCTGTTTTCTGCTACTAACTAAACCAACTATACTATCTAAACTGTATTTTCGTGTCTTAGTAGGACCTTCCCTGTATACCCTTAAGTTTAAGTTCGAAGTCTGCCGGGTTGGTCGCTGCGCGCATTGCCGTTTCCAGAGAAATTAATTCCTGTTTATAAAGAGCCATAACGGAAGCATCAAAAGACAACATACTGTAATACATTTTCCCGTCTTCTATTGCGCTTTGTATAAATTTGGTTTTTGCCTGGTCAATAATGTACTCTTTTATCAAGTCGGTAGCTACCATAACTTCACACGCGGGGACTCTTCCCTGCCCGTCCTTTCTTGGCAATAATCTTAACGACATAACTCCGACAAGACTTGCGGCAAGAAGTATTCTTATATGTTGGTGCTGGTGCGGAGGGAAAAAAGATATTATTCTGTTTATGGTTTCCATTGCATTCATAGTATGCAATGTTGAAACTACAAGATGTCCTGTATCTGCGGCTTTTAAGGATATGTCCACGGTTTCAACATCTCTCATTTCTCCCACGAATATGACATCCGGGTCCTGCCTGAATATTTGTTTTAAGGCAGTTGCAAAAGATAAAGTATCAATGCCGACTTCTCTTTGGGATATTATGGATTTTTTTTCTTCGAATACAAATTCTATCGGGTCTTCAACCGTGATTATATTTCTTTCTACATTTTTGTTAATATATTCAAGCATTGCCGCGATAGTCGTGGATTTTCCGCTTCCCACCGTTCCTGTGCATAATATTAAACCTCTTGGTTTTAAGCTCCATTCCTTTAATATTGTGGGAACGTTTAATTCTTCCAGCCCTTTTATTATCTGTGGAACGAACCTCATCGCGAGTGCGGGCATTCCTTTTTCCCTGTAAAGATTAACTCTGAATCTTCCCATTTTTTCCGATGTAATGGCGAAATCCAATTCTTTTGTGTTTTCAAAAGTTTTTAATTGGGCATCGCTTAAAATCTGGGACAGGATGTTATTCATTTCTTCTAACGTAACCGGAGGCAATGCAAGAGGAGACAGTTTGCCGTCTTTCTTGAATACGGGGGGCGTTCCAACTTTCAAATGTATATCCGATATTTTTTCATTATAAGCATTTTCAAGTAACATTTTAAAATTCATTTTCGTTCCTCCCCGCTTTTTTACAAAATACTATATATTATAAATGACGCTTAATTTAGCATTTGTCAATGAAATTTGATAATACGGAAATATTCGCCACAGCAAAGCTGGATAGAGATCTCTAATCCCGCCATGGCGGGAAATAGCTTTCTACCGCAGAGGCGCAGAGTTCGCAAAGGACAAAAAGCACAGAGAACAGAAAAACAAAAAACGGAAAAGTTATTTGAATATGATAAGTTTCTTTGTCTCTTTAAAGTTACCTGTAGTTAGTCTAACAAAATATATTCCACTCTTATGGATATTGGGCGTAAAGGTGTAGTCGCCTTTGCTCAATGTGCCTGAATAAACAACCTGTTTCATCCTTCCGCATAAATCGTATAATTTTATATTTGTGTTTATAGTATTCGGGATGGAGAGATAAATCTTATCTTTTATTATTTTTAATTCCGCATTCCGCATTCCGCGATCCAAAATCGATGGTTCTTCGATTCCTTGGAAAGCCGAATATTTAAC